>JBOHHD010000500.1:0-15263 GCA_050700515.1 Pseudonocardiaceae bacterium | reverse complement strand
CTACTGGACGACTTACCCCGAGGCGATCGCTCTGGCGGGCGGTACCACCGTGGTGGTGTCCACCGACGAGTCGAGCGGCTATCTGCCCGGCGTCGAGCAACTCGAGGCCGCCCGTACCGAGCGCACGAAGATCCTGCTGTGGTGTTCTCCGTCGAACCCGTCCGGAGCAGTGGCGCCGCCGGAGCTGGTCGCCGAGGTCGGACGGTGGGCCGCCGAGCACGGGCTGTGGGTGGTGACCGACGAGATCTACGAGCACCTGGTCTACGAGGAAGCTGTGGCGCCGTCGATGCCGGTCGTGGTGCCGGAGCTGGCGCGGCGCTGCGTGGTACTGAACGGGGTGGCGAAGACCTACGCGATGACCGGCTGGCGGGTGGGCTGGCTGATCGGTCCTGCTGACGTCGTGCAGGCGGCCACGAACTTGCAGTCGCACCTGAGCTCGAACGTCTGCAACGTGGCACAGCGCGCCGCGCTCGCCGCGGTGTCCGGGCCGCTGGACGCGGTCGCACGGATGCGCGAGGCGTTCGATCGCAGGCGGCGCACCATCGTCAAGCTGCTGTCGAGCATCGAGGGAGTGAGCTGCCCGGTCCCCTTCGGCGCGTTCTACGTCTATCCCTCGGTGAAGGACCTGCTCGGCCGCTCGCTGCGCGGCGTCCCGATGCGAACCAGCATCGAGCTGGCCGCGGCCGTGCTGGAGCATGCCGAGGTCGCCGTCGTGCCCGGGGAGGCCTTCGGTACGCCCGGATATTTCCGGCTGTCCTACGCCCTGGGCGACGCGGAGCTGCACACCGGAGTGACCCGGATGGCCGAGCTACTGGCTGAGATCGACCGCAACTGACAGGCGATGGCCCGCTCCGGCTGCCAGCCAGAGCGGGCGTCATAGTGACGGTGATGATTCGCCGGACACGCTCACTCAGGACTGCTCTGGTGCACGGCAGCCGATATCAGGGTTGCACAGGAGCAGACTGAGACCGCTGCTCTCGTCTCCGGGTCCACTGTTCGCCACTTCGGGTGTCTGCATGTCCTGTAGATCGAGAAGTGCCATATGAATTCACCTCCTTCACTGGTGAGCTGGGATAGCGGATCCGGCTCGAGCCGGATCCGACAGTGGGGGCCCGAGGAAGGGCAGCCGCACCGGCGCTGGGTGCAAGGCGGCGCCGATGGCGAGCAGTGCCCCGGCGGTGCCGGTGGCGAGGTCCATGGACAGCCGGAGCAGCTTCTCGCCCGGGAAGGCGGTGCAGCCTTGATAGGCGATGGCGTGCCAGGCCAATCGCCGGATGTGGTCGGCGACTGAGTGCTCACCCGGGGGATCCCCGCAGCTGAGGTACATGATCATGCCGGCTCGGCCACGGAAGAGACCGGCTTGGGCGTAGAACACCGATCGCGCCGCGCGGTGGATTCCGGCCGCCACCGCGGAAAACTGTTCGTCGCTGCGGTGGGCGAGGTACCGGTCGAGGACGAGCCCGATGCCGACGCTGCCTTCAACCAGGTAGGGCATGGTCCGCCAGCCCTCGTTGACCTCCATGCTCCCGTCGTCGCGGATCAGGCAGCGGCGAAGATCCTGTCGCAGCGCGGTCCGCGCCAGATCGAGTAAGGCCGGCTGACCGAACTGCTCGTATAACCGCACAAACAGCAGGGCGGGACCGGCGGAGCCGTACATGAGCCCGGCGCGGGGGTGAGCACCGCCGCTCACCGCACCGACCGCGTCCGGGTCCCCAGCCGGTTCGCGACCACCTGCGCCACGTCGAGCGCCGCACGGCGCAACGACAGGTCCCCGCTGATCGCGGTGAAATGGGCCAGGTTGAGGCCGATACCGGCCAGCCCGCCGTACAGGTCAAGCCCGAGTCGCTCCTCCTGGCCGTCCAACTCAGCAACGCAACCATCGAGGACCTTCAGCGCGTCGGACCGGTAACCCAGGTGGTCCAGCACGTAGGCGACGCCGTGCAAGCCGTCGTAGAAGCCCAGCGCGGCCGTCCCTGGGGCCGGGGAGGTAGCGCGCTGGACGCAGCCACTCCTCGTGCTCCGGACAGCAGCCGGCGCCGGTCACCTTCAGTGCGTAGAGCACCCCGGCCGCCCCGTGGGCGATGTTCAGCCCGCCGGTCCGGAACTGCTCGATGTCACCGGGAAACAGCCGGTCGTCGCGGTCCGGGGTAGCGCTGGCGAGGATGGCCCCGGTCAGCGACGCGCGAATCCGTTCCCAGCCGTCACGCTCCGGATCAAGCGGAAGCGACGGATAAGCCAACCCGACGCGCGGCCGGCCAACGATGACCTGCACCGCCTCGTCCAGAAAGGCCGCCGGAACCGGAAACAATTCGGAGATCCTGGTGGCGAGGTCCACCGCCTTGGCCGAGTCGAGCGCGATCAAAGTGGTCACCGGGAGAAACAAGAACAGGCGCAGACAGGCCAGCGCGTAACGATCGATGTCGAAGCCCGTGCGATCCCGCGGCGCGGCGAAACCCGGATCGGCCAGAGTCTGCCTGCGTTCTTCCTCGATACCCGCCGCAATCTCGAAGTCGATCAATACGACCCGGCCGTCCGACCGCAGCAGGACATTGGACGGGTGCAGATCCCCGATGACGACCCCCCGCTCGTGCAGAGAATCGACCGCCCGCTCGATTGTGGCCTGGATGTCCAGGGCCCACGATGTGTACTCAGTGACGGCCTTTTTCTCGGCGTCGAGTTTGACCAGCGGGTACCGCTCGGCAATAACCGACCGCAACGGCCTGGCGTCGATGAACTCGATGGCCAGGAAATGGTGCTCTGCGAGGGTGAACGAACCGTGCAACGCCGGCACGACGTCCAACCCGGCAAGCCGGTGGAGGATCTCCTGCTCACGGCGCAGTCTGGCCACCGCGTCCGTGCCGTCCACGTCCAGCCCGGCGTGTGGCCGAGCCTCTTTGAGCACGACCTGCGCGCCGCTCCGAAGGTGCTGACCGAGGTAGAGGCCGCCCCCATTGGAGAAGTGCAGCGCCCGCTCGATTCGGTAGGACAGGTTGTCCACCTGCACGCTGTTCCGCGCGGCCAGGTGCGGCTCCAGAAACGCCGGCAGGCGTACCCAGTCGGGCAGCCGAAAGGTCGGTCCCCGCCGGTCGGGAACCAATTGCCCTTCCCGATTCTCGATCGCCTGTTCCCACGCGCCGGTCTCCGACCGGCAGTACCGCTCGGCGAAACCCCCGTAGCGCACATACAGCGGTCCGCTGCCCCACCGCAGATCGCTGAGTATGTACGGTCCGGGGCTGCCGTCCAGCAGCTCACCCAGTTCGGTGAGCACGGCTTCGAGCTGCACCTCGTCCACCGGATATATCGTGACGAACTTGCCGCTGGAGCCACGGTCTGCGTATTTGGCGTTCGCCAGCAACAACGCAGGGGAGCCGCGCCGGAACTTGAACGCGATGCGCCGGATCACGCAGTAATCCGCGACCGTGGCCAAAACCCGCTCGGCATTGTCGAGGCAGGCCGAGACGTGCACCTTCCCTCCCTGCGCGGGAAGCGGCACATCGATCCGCTGACGAACCTGCCAATCCCTGAGTTCGCTCACCACCCAGCCCTCCGGCACCGGAGCGTGGCCGAGTTCAAAATCCAGAGGTTGTTCGCCTACCGAGGATGCCAAGTCGTAGAAGTACGGGTCAACCACGCAATAGACCTCATATCTCTTGTCCACAGCATCCTCCCCCGAGGTGTCCGATAGAAGATCACTACCGAAAGTGCACCTGCTGTACTCGGCTACCCGTTCCGAGCTACCCCCTTAGAGATGAGGATAACCCCTTGGATGCAAGGATATACTTGATCACGCCGAATGAACCCATCCGGGTTATCAAAGTAACAAAAGATCGAGCAACCCGCGCTTAGCTCGGGTAAAGAGGCTCAGCCCAGCGCCACGGTGGCGGTGGCTTTACCGAGCACTGTCTGATTGGCGGCCCGGGCGGCGATCGCGATCAGTAGCGTGCCGTCGTCGTGCTCTTTGGCCACCTTGCCGGAGAGTTCGACGAGTGTCCCTTCGGCGTCGTCGGGCACCACGACCGGCCGGGTGAAGCGCACGCCACAGCCGATGACCGTCCCTGGATCACCGGCCCAGGAAGTAACCAGGCGGGTGGCCAACCCCATGGTGAGCATGCCGTGCGCGATGACGTCGGGCAGGCCGACCTCCCGGGCGATCCGCTCGTTCCAGTGGATGGGGTTGAAGTCGCCGGCTGCTCCGGCGTAACGGATCAGTTCGGCCCGGGTGAGGCGGACCTGCATCGGGGGCAGCTCATCGCCCACGGCGACGTCGGTGCGGCGGCGCAGGCTCACTGGTCGGTCTCCACATCGTCCGGACCTCGGATGACCAGCATGGACCGGGCCGTGGTCACCGGAGCGCCCGTGTCGTCGGTGATCTCACAGCGCACCGTGAGCATGTCATTGCCCCCCATGGTCCGGATCCTGTCGATGTGCAAAGTGGCGGCCAGCTCGTCGCCCGCATGGATCGGCCGGTGATGGACGAAGGACTGGTCGCCGTGCACCACGCGGGTGTAGTCCAACCCGAGCTCGGGATCGTCGACGAGCAGCTCCTGTGCCCTCATCGATACGATGATCGCGAAAGTCGGTGGCGCGATCACATCGGGATACCCCGCAGCGCGCGCGGCGGAGCTGTCTCGATAGACCGCGTCGTCGTCCCCGACGGCCTCGGCGAACTCCCGAATCTTCTCCCGGCCGACCTGATAGCTACCGGCCAGGGGGTAGGAACGTCCGACAAACGACGAGTCGAGAGCCACCAGCCCAGGCTAGCGGGTCTCGCGGTGCTCGCGGTGTGCGTTGCAGTTCGGACAGTACTTACGGATGGTAAGCCGATCGGGGTCGTTGCGCCGGTTCTTCTTGGTGATGTAGTTGCGGTGCTTGCACTCCTCGCACGCCAGCGTGATCTTGGGTCGGACGTCGGTGGCGGCCACGGGTGCCTCTCTCTTTCAGCGATCTCAACTGCGGACTGGGCGCACGGCGCGCCAAGCCGATGGTAGCGGTGGCCGGACTCGAACCGGCGACACAGCGATTATGAGCCGCTTGCTCTTCCGCCTGAGCTACACCGCCTGGAGGCAGGACTCCCCTCTGACGAGTCCTGTTCACGAATCGACCACGCACCCGCGGTGCGGGTCCGAGAGCCGCTCGTGGAGCCCCAATACGGAATCGAACCGTAGACCTTCTCCTTACCATGGAGACGCTCTGCCGACTGAGCTATTGGGGCCGGTGCTCGAGTGAGCGAGCGATGATGACTTTACACAACACCGATGCCGTGGGTGAAACCGGCAGCCGCACCGCATCGGCTGCCTCACCGCACCAGGGTGAGCACGGTCTCGTCATGCGTCCCCCGGGCCCGGACCGTCCGGGCCTGTAACCAGGCGTCGAAACGCTCCGCCCCGAGCGGACGAGAGATCAGATAGCCCTGGGCGATGTCGCAGCCCATCTCCATCAGCTGGTCTCGGGTGGCGTCCTCCTCGACTCCCTCAGCCACCACGGTCAGCCCGAGCGAGTGGCCCAGATCCACGATGGCTCGGACCACGGCGAGGTCACCGAGATCGCTGGCCAGTCCGAGCACGAAGCTCTTGTCGATCTTGACCTCGTCGACGGGCAGGCGCCGCAGGTAGGCCAGCGACGAGTACCCGGTTCCGAAGTCGTCCACCGCAATGCGAATGCCCATGCCGTGCAGCCTGCGCAGCACCGGCAACGCTCGCTCGGGATCGCTCATCACCGCGGACTCGGTGAGTTCGAAACCCAACAGCGCCGAGGGCACCCGGTGGCACACCAGGGCATCGGCGACCCGCCGCGGAAATTCGGTGTCGGCCAGGTTGCGCACCGAGAGGTTGACCGACACCATCAGCGACAGCCCTCGGTCCAGCCAGCTACGACACTGCTGGAGAGAGCGGTCGAGCACGAAGCCGGTGAGCGCGTCGATCAGGCCGGTGGCCTCCACGATGGCGACGAACTCCTCCGGATCGAGCATCCCGAACTCCGGATGGTGCCAGCGCACCAACGCTTCCACCCCGATCACCTGGCGGGTGAGCAGGGCGAGCTGGGGTTGGAAGTGGACATCGACCTGCCCGGTGTCCAATGCCTGCCTAAACTGCGTGACCAGCTGGAATCGTCGCAGGAAGACCTGCCCCATGCTGGGCGCGTAGGCACGGACGGGCCCATCCCCGGAGCGAGCCGCGTGCAGGGCCACGTCCGCACGTTGGAGCAGGACATCCACGTCGCGGCTGGGCTCGATCCAGGTGAGCGCGACGCCGACCACCGGGCTGCACTCCACGGCGAGCTTGTCCACCGAGTAGGGCGTGCTCAGCGCCGCCCGAACCTGGGCGCACACCTGCAGCGCTCCGTTCTCCTCGACGTCGACCAGCAGCGCGGCGAAGGTGTCGCCCTCCAGCCGAGCGGTCAGGACTCCGGTGAGCGCTCGGCGCAACCGGTCACCAGCGGCTTGGACGATGTTGTCGCCCCAGATATGGCCGAGTGCATCGTTGACCGACGACAGCAGATCCAGATCGACGACCAGCACGGCGCACGGCATCGATTCGGCCATCAGCACCTCGTTGGCGGCCTCGCGGAACCCGAGCCGGTTGCGCAGGTCGGTGAGGTTGTCGTGATAGGCGTCGTGCCGGAGCCGGGCGAGCAGCCTGCGATTGTCCATCGCGGTGGTGAGGTGGCTGGCCAGTGTCTCGACCAACCGCACGTCCGCGTCCCCGAAGCCGCGGATCCGGCTCTGCCGGTCGTGCACCTCGATGACACCGAGCAGCTGATTGGCCCCTCGCAGCGGGGCCACCAGCGCCTCGGAAGCTCCTCTGGCGATCAGCGCGCCTGCGATCACCGGGTCATGGCTGCCCGCCATCAGGTGCAGCACCTTGCTCGTCTTGGCCAGCGGACCACCGATCAGCAAGGTGGAGACTCCCCGGTAGGACAGCTGGCGGGGCATCGGGCGGCCGGCGACCATGGTGCGCAGACCGCCTTCGGCCGGCATTCGGTGCAGCACCACGCGGGTGGCGTTGAGCTGCTCGCGAGCCAGCTCCATCGCGGTGCTCCAGCCGGCGTCGTCGACTTCCAACCGACCATCAACGTTCCCGCTGTTCCCCCCGTCCCCGGCCCCTCCGTCGTCCTCGTGACCTCGCCCCGACACGGCCACCTGCAGGCTGAAGTCGTTGAGGACCCCGAGATCGCGCTGGTCCCGGAGCAGGCCGTAGTAGGCGCGGTACACCACGGCCAGCATCGCGGCGAGCAGGGCGGCCAGCAACCAGCCCCAGCGCACCGTCTGCACGATCTCCGCGGCGGCGAGCCCGAGTCCGGCGTTGAGCAGGCCGGTGAGGTAGACGTGCACCACCGGGCGGGCACTCTCGCCGGGACGCCTGTGGTCGAGCAGGACGAAGAAGGCCCAAGTGAGGCAGGAAGTGATGGCGTGCGCGATGACGAAACCGGCCAGCACCTCGGTCCACGACGGCAGCCAGGGCCACATCGGGTGCACCACCAGGCGGGCGAGCAGATCGGTCAGCGCGACGGTCAGCGTGGCGTAGGAGGCGTTGAACAGCAGTTTGACCCAATTGTCGCCGCGGAGCAGGCGGGCGATGATCACCACACCGACATAGGCGGCGAGCACCACCGCGGCCGGGAGGAACAGCAGTCCGATGACCAGGGGGATCTCGGTGGGAGTGATCCTCGCGGTGTCGCGCCGGACCTCGACCTCTATTGCCAGATACCGCGCGAGACCGAAGCCGGCAACGAGCGCGAGGCCTCCCAGCAGGGTGCCGAAGTCCGCCCGGAAGGGGGCGGTGTACACCACCGCAGCCGCCGCGAGACCCGCCGCGGTCGCGAGGACAGCGACGAAGACCCTCGGGGCGAGAGCGCGCCCCCGTGAGGGTGGTACATCCGTCCGACACGACCGCACACGAGCCTCCATCCGGGGGGAGACCGAACGGGTGTATTTTCCCTCACTCGGGGCGTTCTGGCCAGTACGGAGCGTCGACAGCGGAGGCACCAGGTTTTCTCCGCTCCGGTTGGCGGGTTCACCCGACCTCGACGCCGTCCTCAACCTCGAAGGAGGTCGCTTTCACGAAACCCACCTCGACGCCGCCGGGAACGGCACTATGGGCGACCTGGGCAATACGGGTACGAGTCATCTCCAGCTCCAGGGTGCTCAGGTTGACTAACTCCCCTTTGAGTGACAGAGAGTTAAAAATATATCGCTCACTTGGGTGTATCGTAGCGATTCAGGCGTGGTTCCGCCATCCAGCGAACACGAACAGCGACCAACGGTCGATGAGGCGACGTGAGTGGCACTCACCGTCAGAATGTGTGTCCACCTCGCTACCCTCAGCTACAAATCCGCCTGTGGCCGAAGATCAAGCGTGCTCGGCCGCCCGATCCCGCCTACCGGAGCCGAACCTTAGCCGAGATCGGCGTAACTCGATTGCGTTACAGGTCGTGAGCTGTCTTGATTACATACCGTGGGCAAGCTGCGCCCAGACGGTCTTGCCGACCGGGTGCCTCTCGACCCCCCACGCGGTGGCGAGCCGCGCCACCAACTCCAGTCCTCGCCCCTGTCGCCGCGCTCCGGTACAGCGCCACGATGACGGGGAGAACACCTCCTGGGAGGCGGCATCCCGCACGGCGATCTGCAACCCTCGGGTGCCCTGCTCCAGGGTCAGTACCGCAGCGGTGCGAGCATGTCTGACCACGTTGTCCACCAGCTCGCTGACCACCAGTTCGGCGATCTGCCGGCGCTCGGTGTCGACCTGCCACATCGTGCAGGTCTCGCGGACCAACCGGCATGCCGCGTCCGGGGCGTGGTCATCACACCCCAGCTGGATCCGCGTCCGCACCACCGCCGGCCGCCGCTCGATGGCTTCCTCGGCATCCCGGAGCAACGGGTACACCGGAACCAAGGCGGGGACCCGGTGCTGCTCCAGCGCCAGGGCCATCTGCTGATCCGGCCGGCACAGCACCAGGCACCCCCTGGGCCACCCACCGCACTGATCCAGCGCGGCAGGAAAGATCGTCACGCACGACGTGCGGGCCAGCCCGAAGCCATCAAGGTCGACCACGACCCGGCGGTGGTCCCGTAGTGCCGTGGCCAGTACTCGACACAGCTGCGTCCCGGTGTGCTCAGTCAGCACACCATGTGGTTGAACTACTCGAATCTGCCCGTGCGCGCGCACGCTGACATCGAACTCGGCACCCATTGCGCCGCCCCCTACCTGAAACCTCGCCCCACCCGCAGCCTACGACGCGCACCGCCACTTGACCCCCACAACAACCCGAGCGAGCAGGCTCCGAGGAACCCAGCCCCGGGCCACCGCTGTCGGAGTCCGAGCACCCGTCCCCTGGGTGGCGCGGTCTACCGTGCCGTCATGATCCGCTTGAGTTACGACCGCTACTGTGCCGAAATCGTCGCACAGACCGACCTGGTGAGGTCCCGCCTCAAGGGCGTGGACCTGACGACCCTCGTGCCCTCCTGCCCCGGTTGGAGCCTCGGCCAGCTGCTGCGGCATCTGGGCGGCGCCCACCGCTGGGCCGAGACGATCGTGCGGACCCGGGCGACGCAGCCCCCTTCCGCTGATCATTTCCGGGACCTGTCCGGTTACACCGACGAGGACCCCGCCGTGCTCGCCCCCTGGCTCGCCGAGGGGGCGGCGCAATTGGCTGACACGCTGCGCGCCGCCGGGTCCGACGCAGAGGTATGGACCCCGGTCCCCGGGGAGACCGCCGGGTTCCTGGCCCGCCGCATGGCGCACGAGACGGTGATCCACCGGGCCGACGTGGTCTTGGCCCTCGACGCGGAGTTCAGCGTCGACGAGGAGGTCGCCCTCGACGCCCTCGACGAGTGGATGGAGCTCGGCGCACTGCCGCAGATGTTCGAGTTCCATCCCGAGAAGCGCGAGCTGCTCGGTCCCGGCCGCACCCTCCACTTGCACGCCACCGACACCGCGCCGGAGGCGGCAGCGGAGTGGTTGATCGATCTCACCGGCGACGCCATCGCCTGGCGCCACGCGCACGAGAAGGCCGCCGTCGCCGTACGCGGCCCGCTGACCGACCTGCTACTGATCGTCTACCGGCGCCGGCCCGCCCGCAGTGAAGGCATCGAAGTCCTCGGCGATGGACAGTTCCTCGACTTCTGGTTGGAGCGGGTCAGCTTCGGGTGAGCGGGCGACCATCCGAAGTGACCCGCGTGTATCCAGCCAAAAGTTGTTGACCGACTGGTTTATCCTTGGACCATGCGGTCAAATGAGGGGTCCGGGAAGCGCACCTTCCTCGACCAGGCCCGGCGAGCGCAGATCGTGGGGACCGCGATCGAGACGATCGCCGAACTGGGGTACGCGAACACATCGTTGGCGCAGATCGCCGAACGGGCCGGGACCAGCAAGGGAGTGATCCTTTACCACTTCGCCGGCAAGGACGAGCTGATCGCGCAGGTCGTCGCGGAGATCTTCGCCGTAGCGGCCGCCGAGGTGGGGCCGAAGGTGCAGGCCGCCGGTACCACCGCCGGGCAGCTGCGGGCATTCATCGAGGCCAGGGTCGGGTTCCTGGCCACCCATCGGGCGCACATGCAGGCACTGCTAGACATCTGGATCAGTCATCGCGACCCGGATGGGCGCCTGCTGCTGGACTCCCATACCGCCGAGCCGAACCTGGCAAGAATCGAGGAACTGCTGCGCACGGGTCAAGGGGCCGGAGAGTTTCGGGATTTCCCCACCCGTCCGATGGCGGTGGCCATCAGCCAGGCCATCGATGGTGTGCTGCTGCAACTTATCAGTGACCCGGGTCTCGACCTGGACGTCTTCGCCCGTGAGCTCGTGACCATCTTCAATCTCGCGACGAGGAGGAATCCATGACTATCAGCACCATCCGGCGCGGCGACGTCGAGATAGCCTATGAAACATTCGGCTCAGCGTCGGGGTGTCGCAGGGCGGGATGATCGCCCAGACCATGGCAACCAGGCACCCGGACCGGGTACGGACGCTGACCTCCCTCTCCTCTGCCCCGGCCCCACGGATCGGTCAGCCCCGCCTGTGCACCCTGCTGAGTATCGCCAAGGTGGTCAAAAATCCGATCACCGACGCCGAATCCTTCGCCCAGCAGATGATCAACCTTCAGCCGTTCACGGGCTCGCCAGGCTATCCCCCCGACACGGCATGGCTTCGCCAGCTCGGTCAGCAGTGCTACGAGCGCGGGTACGACTTCGGCGCGATACAGCGTCACACCGCGGCCATCGCCGCTTCCGGTGACCGCCGCGCACAGCTGTCCGGCCTACGTGTCCCGACCCTGGTCATCCACGGCGAAGCGGATCAGATGATCCGCCCGATCGCCGGCCGAGAAACTGCGGATGCCATCCCCGGCGCCTCCTTCGTCACCTTTCCCGGCATGGGCCACGATCTCCCTCGTGAACTGTGGCCGGCCATCATCGACCACATTCATAGTTTGACCCAACGCGCTCCATCTCACCGGTGAGATCGCTGCCGTAGTCGACCGGATGCTCACGGAAATCGACCGGCCCACCCCAGAAGAAATACACACCATCCGGCCGGCCCGGGGCCTCCACGCCGCAGGGCCACAAAAGTCGAGTACTCGGTGCGGTCAGTCTTTCCGATTAAATGCCAGCCTTCGGGGACCACGGTCCTCACCCCTGGCTAATTATCGGCAGATTAAAATGCTGAGCTGGCTGTAGGGGCAGGGGGAGCAGAAAGTCAGACTCAAGGAGCTCGGGGGGCATCTGTAGGCGCCGATTTGTCCGTCGGGTTCCATGCTTTGCAGGTCGAGAAGGGACATCGTAAACCTCCCAGAGAGGGTAGGGGACTTAATTTTATCTTCACGCGTTGTTCACTCCAGAAATCAAGAGTAATTTTTGCACACAGTAGTAGTCCATAATAGAAAATATCTAACGGTTTAACCGGGAATTTCTCATCATGCAACCTGTGAATTTCACGCCAACCAGGATCTTTCGCGGGTGGGCTGAGATAGCGTGGGCAGACGGTCTGGACTCCGGGTACGTGCTGGCCGAGCGGTCGAGCCACTACTTCCGAGCGCGCCTGACCGACCAGTTCGACGCCGTCATCCACATCGATGAGACCAGGACGCTGGAACCGCTCGAACGCACCGCGCGGTGGGACGCCGGCGAGCTGCCCGAGACCTATCCGCACGCGGGGTGAACCCCATGGACCGCACGCGGATCCCCGTCGCCGGTGTGGTGGTGGAAGGCGACATCTCGGTGCCGCGCCCGCGCTCGGGGCAAGTACCGGAGCTGCTGCCGCGCTGATGACGGCCGCCGCTCGGCCGGCAGCCGTGTCGGCCGTGGTCTCCCGTAGCGGTCGACCGGACCTCGCCGGTGATCGCCTCTCTCACCACGGCCGCGGACAAGACCAGTTGTTGCCGCTCGGTACCAGCCGTGGTCCAGGGAGGCAGGTCCGCGGTTGAATGGTCGTCGTGGCCCTGATCCCGGTGCGTGATGAGAACGGCAACGTTCTGGTGGACTTCCATTTCGTTGTCGAGTCGGATCTGGGAATGTGGGAGCGTCGGCTACCCATGCCCGCCTCACTGGTCGTCGTCCGTTTCCGAGACTCGGTGCTGATGGTGTTCGACAGCTGGCGCCAGGAGTGGGAGCTGCCCGGTGGTATGCGCGAGCCCGGCGAAACCGCTCGGCAGGCCGGCGTGCGTGAGCTGGCCGAAGAGACCGGCATCGGGGCAGCAGAGCTGGACCTCGTCGCTGTCGCGGAGTGGGATCTGCGGCGGCCGAGTCGCCGGGAGTACGCGGCGATCTATCGGAGCGAGCTGCAGCTCGCTCCACAGCTGCTGGTCAACGACGAGGTGTCGGCGTTCGTGTGGTGGGATCCGCAGTCATCGCCGACCGAGCAGATGAATCCCATCGACGCAGAGATCGCCAGACGTACGATCCACCCGGTTCGACGAGGCCTACACGCTGGCCATCGGCCGCAATCACCTTGAAGGGGGCTCGGCCAGCCAGCCGCTGCTGGTCGCGCTGATGGAGGGCATCGCCCCGGATCGATCGCCGCTCTCCGGCTGCCCGCGGTCCTTTCCACCGCGGCGGCGGTCGTCGTCGCGGCTCTCATCCCAGCATCATCGAGCGATCTCCGCTCGCTGCGGCCGAGGTCTGCCTGAGCGCCCGCACTATCTCAAGCGACGGCCCGGCGTAGCGCTGCGTGTCCCTGCTCGAACAAGTCCCACCACGGATCCCGGGGAGGGGCTGCAGCCCGCCGCGGTGGCGGTGTATCGCCTGGAGGACATGGCCGACGATGCGCTGGCCGTCCTCGACGCTCAGGGCTGGCCCTCGGCTCATGTCGTCGGGGTGTCGCAGGGCGGGATGATCGCCCAGGCCATGGCGATCCGGCACCCGGACCGGGTACGGACGCTGACCTCCCTGTCCTCCGGACCGGCCCCACGGATCGGCCGGCCCCGGCTGGTGGTCGCCGTTCCTGCGGCACCGAAGTCCAGCTGCGCGCAGCCCGGCTCGAGCGGGCGATCGGCACCGCCAAGCGGCACGCTCGGCAAACGGTTGAATGTCTACCGCAAGAGAACTTCGGAAACGGCCTGCTCTAGAGCCTTTCGTGCGCGTAGTTCTCGATATCCTCAAGTCGTTCGTCGGAGAGCCTGTTCAGACATTTAACATCGACTCGATGACTACGCAGGTAGCGCATAAGCCAGTAGCCCGAACCCTGCTCCGTCAACCACTTGAAGAGATGCGGATAAGCGAGTCCCATCGATTTCAGATGCGTCAATACCCGCTTCTCTATCATGACCAGTTGATTACTCTCGGCAGCCGGTTCGGGAGGATCGTAATCGAAGAGCTCCCACATCTGCTGTACCGCTTGAGTAGCCTCCGCGGCGCCGTAGGAGTCGGCACGGGCGGTGCGCAGCGCGGTTTCCATGGTTTCCAGGGAGCCGGCGTTGCCCGCTTCCCCGTGACCAAACGTGCCCGACTCGCTGATCGCGGTGTGCGGCACTCGATTGCGTTGCGCCAGCAGATCATCGATCTGGTTGCCGACCACGACGCGGATGTTAAGTTCATTCCGGGGATTTATGGCCAGCGCGGTCTGCAGTTGCACGATGATGTAGTCGAGCGACTCATGAATGTGCCGGTTCCACTGGTTAACGTCCGCCATGAACGGCAATTCTTTGAATTGACCGGCGAGCCAGATCAACTGATCAGCAGCCTGCGCCGGAGTCCGGTCCCGGACGTGGGACAGGATGGTATCCACGAATACGACGTAGGCGGTGAGATGCTGGCCTTGACGCGACAGATTGGACGGTGGCCGTCCGGGAAACTGGCTGACTCCGCTGATCGTGCCATTCGGCCGCACATTCAGGCGTGCTCGCTGGACCACTGGTCTGTTCAGGTGCGGCCCCAGGGAGGTGGCGACCGCACGGTTGCCGACCGACCGCTGCAACGCCAGGATCGCCGCCGGACCGCGTCGCGGCGCCGCCGGTGGCAACAACGCCGGCGCCCTCCGATCCGGTTCAGTTGCTCCATCCGGCCGCTGGCAGCGCCTGTACATCCATCACCATCGCTTCCTCACAGGTAGACCGTCAGAGTCTCAACCACGTCGGCGCGATCTTCCGGCCACTGATTACGCTGCCCCCAGCAGGCTGCGAGCAGGGATCGCCCAACACAATCAAATCTGCCGAGCGGTTTCAAGTGCCGAGCGGCTTCAAGTGGTGAGTGCGTCACCCATGTTCATGCGTCAGGGTCGAACATGAACAAGATCCTGACCTCAGTCTCGCAGGGCCATCGCGGATATGGCCCGTTTCGTCGGCTTCGTGGTGCAAACGGCGAAGACCTTCGTCAACCGGTCATAGACGACACCCTTCATCTGTTTCCAGCTCACCTGCAGGGACTGCTTGTGGACCGGGCCATCGTCCGCGAAATCTACCGCACCCTCCTTACCAACCTCACCAACCTCAAATCCCTCTCCCCCGCCACTTGACTTCCATAGGAGCATCCACAGCGCTGTTGGGGCTGAGCCAGCAGCTCTGTGGTCGAACTCGGCGACACCAGAGCAGGGTGTGCTCAAGTGGCTTTGACCTTGTCCTGACGGTCATGCCGCCACCCTGAGTGGCACTGCCCGCCAAATCGACAAGGCCGGCGGGCCGCGCTCGTCAGCGACGTCCGCTCACAGCCGCTGAGCGCGTACGGATAGAACACCAGGCGGCGAAGCCATCGCCACAGCCTCCGGGACGCCATGCCCTCGACCGTAGAGGGCCACCCCGAGGCGGCCGGGTGGCCCAGGGGAATTTCACCCCTGGGC
>JBOHHD010000499.1:0-2385 GCA_050700515.1 Pseudonocardiaceae bacterium | reverse complement strand
GCGCCGCAGCCGGGGCCAGCCGGCGTTAATCCCCTCCCCACGGACGGGCGAACATGAAAGACCCCGGCGGCACGGTGGTCATGCCGAAATCCGCTTCCCGGACCCGCTTCGTGATCGCCACGTTCGTCGCCAGCCTGCTCGTCGGTATCGTGACGTTCATCGCCGCCGCAAATATCGTATTGGTGAGCACCTACCAGACCACCGTTTTCCCTCAGGTCGTCAGTGACAGCCACGGAAATTGGTCATGGGTCTCGTTTGAGCGTGAGATTGAGCTCCGGACCGTGGGGCTCGGGTGGGACTCTAACCATGAGCAACTTTCGACGTTGAAGAAAGCCCTCTACAGTAATGACATTCGCTCGGCCACGTCCGCTCGCATCATTATCTCTTCGGACCTCTCTTCACCTCCGCACACCATACTTATTCCCTCGACCGAGCGTCTCGACATGGTCACCCGCGGACTCGCCGCCGGCCTTCTCGCGCTCTGGATCGGGTTGTGCGCATTGCTCGCCCGGCGCGTGCATGGTGTGCTCCGCGCCTGTTATGCCAATGCGCCCAAGCCTCGGCCGGCGCGGTACTTGGCATTGGTGAGTGTGCTCCTGCCGGCTCGAGAACGGCAGCAATGGTGGCTCGAGCTGTGCTCCACATTGGCCGAGTCCGCGCATCGTGATCGTCGAAGGCACAGCTGGAGCTACCTGAGAGCGGCGCCAGCGCTGATCCTGATCAGCTGGCGTGTCCACCGTTCCCGTCCAACCCAGCCGGCGAAGCGATGACGATCACCGGAAGCCACTCCCTTAACCTGCCGCACGCAACCCGGGAGCAGGGGAACCCACTCTTGCGACACTGTTATAAAACATCGTTGCGATATGCTCGACAGGTGCCTCGACCGAAGCTGCACGATGACGCTCTGCGGGTCCGGCTGTTGGACATTGCCGGTGTGATGGTCACCTCAGGCGGACCGAACGCACTGAGCCTGCGCAAACTCGCCGCCGAGGCGAAAACCTCGACCACCGCGGTGTACTCCCTGTTCGGCGGCAAAGTGGAGGTGCTGCGCGCGCTGTTCGTCGAGGCTTTCGCCAGGTTCGGCACGCACCAGAATGCCGTGCCGCCGTCGGACGATCCGCTGGCCGACATCCTCGCGCTCGGGCGTGCCTACCGGGTCAGCGCCATCACCAGCCCGCACCTGTACGCGGTGATGTTCGGCTCCCCGGCACCCGGATTCGATCCCACCCCCCAGGACTGGGAGCGCGCCGAGGCCACCTTCACCCCGCTGCTCGACGCGGTGCGCCGGGCCGTCGCGGCAGGTTTGCTGCGTGATGCCGGCCCCGGCCTCATCGCCACCGCGCTGTGGGCGAATGTGCACGGACTGGTGTCGCTGGAACTCGGCCGAGCGATGCCGGCCCAGGCCGGAGCCCCCGCCGACGTGTTCGAAGCCGCCCTCCGCGCCTGCCTCGACGGCTGGCGGACGAACCGCTGACCCACGAAGGGGCCGTGCCCGGCGAACGTAGACTTCGGCCCGTGGCTGCCGAATCCCCGGAGATGGCCAAGCTGCGCCCGAGCTACCGGGTGTTCGTCGACGGCACGTTCACCGAAGGCGAGGGCGAGCCGCTCGCGACGATCAATCCGGCGACCGGGAAGGTACTCGCCGAGGTCGGCACGGCAAGCGACGCCGATGTGGAGCATGCGGTACGGGCCGCCCGGCGGGCCTACGACCGGGTGTGGTCGCGAATGCCCGGCGCGGAGCGGGCCAAGTACCTGTTCCGGATCGCTCGGCTGGTCCAGGAGCGGACCTGTGAGCTCGCCGTACTGGAGAGCCTGGACACCGGCAGGCCGATCCGGGACTCGCGCGACACCCTGGTACCCGCCGCGGCGGCACACTTCTTCCACCACGCCGGCTGGGCGGACAAGCTGGCTTATGCGGGGTACGGCTCCGACCCCCGCCCGCTCGGGGTCATCGGCCAGATCATCGGCCCCGACACCGCGCTCCTGAGGGCCGCCTGCAAGATCGCCCCGGCATTGGCCTGCGGCAACACCGTCGTGCTCAAACCCGCCGAGTCGACCCCGCTGACGGCGCTCGTGCTGGCCGAGATCTGCCAGCAGGCCGACCTGCCACCCGGCGTGGTGAACGTCCTGCCCGGCGCGGGCGACGTCGGCGCCGCCCTGATCGACCACGACGGCCTGGACACGGTGGCGTTCACCGGCTCTCCCGAGGTGGGCAAGCAGGTCCAGCGCAGGCTGGCGGGTACCGGCCGCAGGCTCACCCTCTCCCTCGGCGGCTCGCTCACCTGCATCGTCTTCGACGACGCACCACTCCAGGATGCCGTCGACGGCATCCTCGCCGGGGGTGCGGGCTGCCGGGTGGTGGTAGCGGAGTCGATCGCCCAGCAG
>JBOHHD010000498.1:0-1998 GCA_050700515.1 Pseudonocardiaceae bacterium | reverse complement strand
CAGGACCACCCCGTTGGCCGGGACCTCGACGTAGCGGGCGCGGCTGGCCCGGTCGGCCCGCGCGTCCCAGAGGCTGGGCAGCACCTGCCCGCTGCCCCCGGGCGCCAGGGGCACGAAGACTTCCCGGACCAGGCCGGACAGATCCAGCCAGTCCTCGTATCGGGCATCCGGATCGGTGCGGCCACGTTCGTAGCGCAGCGACGCCGGTCGCAAGAAGTCTGCCGCGGACACCCGCAGGACCGGCCGACCACGCACCCGCACCGAGTCGACCACCGCATCGGCCCACCGGCCCGGCGCCGCGGGTGGCGCCCCATCGATGATCACAGCCAGTCGCCGGTCCGGACCCCAGCCGGCAATCGTGTCGGCCAGTTCCGCGATGAGCCTGTCGGGGGACACCGGCCGAAAACGCACGTTTTAGGTGCCGCAGTAGGTGACGTGGGGAGCGGAGCTCGGGGGTGCCGGCTCGGCATAGCGCTCCAGGTCTGGACGCAGGGTGAACGGCTGGGCGATGACCTCGACGAGGCGGCGGAACGGGGCGATGTCGCCGTCGGTGGCGGCGCTCAGTGCCTCTTCCACGCGATGGTTGCGCGGGATGTAGATCGGGTTGACCCGGTCCATGGCTGCCGTGACGGCGTTTCGGTCCTGGGGCAGCAGGGCTTGCCACCGCCTGGCCCACGCGTCGAACGCCTCCGGCTCGGTGAACAGGGATCGTGCTGAGCCTTCCCCCAGGTGCGACGACAGTGCCCGGAAAAACTGAGTAAAGTCCACGTGCTGCGCGCGCAGCAGCACCAGCAGATCCTGGATCAGCGCTCGGTCCGGCGCGTCGAGACCGAGCTTCGCGGCCATGCCGGTTGTCCAGTAGCCCTCGTAGCGCTCGGTGAACGAGCTCACCGCGTCGGTGGCGGCCTCGACTGCCGCGTCGGTGTCTGCGTCGATCAGCGGCAGCAACGTCTCGCCCAGCTGCGCCAGGTTCCACTGCGCGATCGGGGGTTGGTTGCCGTAGGCGTAGCGGCCACCGCGGTCGATCGAGCTGAAGACCGTCGCGGGGTCGAAGGTGTCCATGAACGCGCAGGGGCCGTAGTCGATGCTCTCCCCGGAGATCGTCATGTTGTCGGTGTTCATGACCCCGTGCACGAACCCCACGAGCATCCAGCGAGCGACGAGCGATGCCTGCGCGTCGATGATGCGCCGATAGAACTCCAGGTAAGGGTTCTGCGCCTCGGCCGCCTCGGGATGGTGGCGCGCGATCGCGTAATCGGCCAGCTTCCGGACCAGCGCCGGGTCACCGGACGCGGCGGCATACTGAAACGTGCCGACCCGCAGATGGCTCGCCGCGACCCGCGCGAGCACCGCACCGGGCAACATCGTCTCCCGCTCGACCTGCTCGCCGGTGGCCACCACCGCAAGCCCCCGGCTGGTGGGGATGCCCAGCGCGTGCAGCGCCTCCCCTATCACGTACTCCCGCAGCATCGGCCCCACGGCTGCTTTCCCGTCCCCACCCCGGGCGAACGGGGTAGCACCGGAGCCCTTCAGGTGCACGTCCCGGCGGCGCCCCGCACCGTCAACCAGCTCGCCGAGCAGCAGCGCCCGGCCGTCTCCCAGCAGGGGCACATAGCCGCCGAACTGATGGCCGGCATAGGCCTGCGCGACCGGGCCCACCCCGTCTGTGCCCACCCCGTCCGAGACGACGTCGCCGACGAGCAATGCGACACCAACCGGCCCCCGCAACGCCTCGGCGTCGGCACCCAACTCGGTGGCCAGTTCCTCGTTGAGCATCAGCAGATCGGGTGCCGGCACTGAGGCCGCCGTCCACCGCACGGACAAACGGGGCAGTTCGCGGGCATAGGAGTGGTCAAACTCCAACAGCGACCGGGCAGCGACGCTCATAACCCAAGGGTACGTGGACCGGGCGAGCATGAGCGTCTCAATCGAGTGCGCATCGCAGCGCCGCACCTGCCTCAGCGCGGGCTCGGGCGGACGGCCCGTCCTATACCGTCC
>JBOHHD010000497.1:0-3694 GCA_050700515.1 Pseudonocardiaceae bacterium | reverse complement strand
ACACCTCGCGGTACGGTGTGCAGCGGCCCGGTTTGTCGCCGTCGAAGTCGTCGATACACGGGCCGGTAGCGGCGGTGTCCGGCTCATCCGGTCGGTACAGCAACGGTTGTGGTACCGCTGCTGTGGGTGGCGCGGTGTCGTGCCCCGAGATGACGGCTGCGGCGAGCTGCTCGGCCTGCGGGCAGTCCGGCGCCCTCACTTCGATGACCTGATCGCTCAACGCCCTGATCGCGCTGGCCGGACCGTTACTCCAGCTCACCAGGCAGTAAGGCCTGCCCGGTCCGGCAAGCTCCGGCTCGGCAACCGCGACGGTCCGGCCGCCGAGCTGTTTCCGGTTGGCGCCGGCATACCGTGCAGGGTCCCAGCCGTAGGACATCGTCAAGCTCAGTTCGGGATCTTCACCTCTCGATGCGTCGCACCCGTCCAGGCCGGGAACACCGTCGTCCAGTTCCAGGGTGTACTGCTCGGTCCGGTCACCGAGCGCGGTGGCGAGCAAGCTGCAGCCGTCCCACTGCGACAACGGCCGCACCGCGCGATCCGCCCGCAGCGAGTCGGGATTGGCCAACTTCGTGGCGGCTGCCTGGGCGAATGCCGTGGCTGCCGCGCACAGATCGATATCGGAGCCGCCGATCCGCCCGTCCGCGTGAATCCCGATCGCCCGGGTGAAGCTCACCGGAATGAACACAACGCAGTTGTCGGCCCGCAGTGTGTCGTCGAGGAGGTACGCTTTGGCGCCGGCCAGCGTGATCGGCGCGGAAGACCACTTCAGATAATGCTCGGCATCCTCACCGAGGCGAACAGTGACCTCGTCGACGTCATTCAGGGATGGCGGTTCCGAGCTGATCGTGCAGGCATGCGGTGCCTCCGGATATACAGCTGGTCGCGACCCCATACCCACCCGATCCGCGATTGCCGGATCGATCAGGGCGCAGGCGTCCAGCCGGCGCAACGCCGCGACGACCGCGCCACTGTCCCGGTCTTCGGGGATGGCCACGGCAGGGGTATCCGCGATCGGCACGGAGCAACCGGCGACGGCCAGCGCCACGGCGGCCTGCACCGTGATGGTCGCCATCTTCCCTCGCACGAAGCCTCCTCATGTCCGGCAGATGGCCGTTTCTCGCCGAATTCGTCGGGTGTGAGCTCTAGTGTCCACACGGGACGGCAGCACTTGATTTCCGAAGGTGGGATCCCGATCCGACTTTCCCACCGTCATGATCGGCGCGGACGACGGAGGTAGAGGTAGGGGTGAGCACCAACGGGACACTGCCGCAGCGCCAACTCGGCAGGCAGCTGCGACGGCTGCGCGAGGAAGCCGGTCTCACCCTGGAGGAGACGGCACCGAAGCTCGACTGGTCGACCAGCAAACTCAACCGGATCGAAACCGGCCAACAAGGCGTCGACGTGCACGGCGTGCGCAGCATGCTCGACCTCTACGACATCGGCGGCACACAGTGGACCGAAATCATCGAGCTGACCCGGCAAGCCCGCAAAAAGGACCCGTGGCACGCCTATGGGAAAGGTGGTCAGGGCTACCTCAAGCTGGAGATGGACGCGGCGGTGGTGCACGAGTATCAACTCGCCTACGTGCCGGGGCTGCTGCAGACCGAGGACTACATGTGGACACTGTTCCACGCTTCCCGGCATCGCCGCACCGACGCGGAGATCAACCGGGACGTCGAGGCACGGTTGTTCCGGCAGCAGCGGCTCACCGAGCAGCCCGCTCTGGAACTGGTAGCGATTGTGGATGAGTCCGCGCTGCGCCGTCCGGTCGGCGGGCCGGAGGTCATGCGGACCCAGCTCCGGCACATGGTGGCGCGGGCTGCGTTGCCGTCGGTGTGCTTGCAGGTGCTGCCGGTCTCACTCGGCGTGCATTCCGGGATGAACGGCTCGTTCACCGTTCTCGGGTACGCCGATCCCGAAGAGCCGGAGATCGCCTATGTTGAGCACACTGTGAACGCCCTACATCTCACCAAGGAGGTCGACGTCAACGCTTATAAGCTGGTATTCGACCGGCTGCGGTCCGAGGCACTGAGCCCACCTGACTCGGTGGCTCTCGTGCAGCGGTTGGCCGCCGACCTGTGACCACCGTGCACTGACGAGGCAAGCACCGTGCATCTGTCTGAGCTTCCCCGCGTCACTTGGCGCAAGAGCAGCCGCAGCGACGACGGCGTTGAGGGCGCTTGTGTCGAGTCGCCGAGCTGGCTGATCAGGTCGCCATGCGGGACGCGAAGGACCCCACTGGACCGGTGCTGGCGCTTCCTTTGCCGAGTGGTGCGCGTTCCTCGGCGGCGTCCGGACCGACCTATTCACCTGGCCTGCCCGGCACCCGTCGTACCACTATGCCGAGTGTCTCGTGTCGGCTGGTCATAGCGTGCCGATGAGTAGTTCTCCAAGGATCCATTCGATCATGGCAGCTCCTCGGCCCCGGCGGTCCGGGGGAACCGCTGACCGGTTGGTGCGCGTCATAGTACGGTCACCCGGGGTGAGCTGGAGGAGGCACGCGATGGCGGATGGTATCGAGCAGGCGGCGGGTGCTGGTGTTGGCTGGGGTGCGATCGGGGACAGTTTCACACGGGCTGATGCGCAGTTGGTGGGAATCAACGGCCAGCAGACTGATCTGCAACGCGCGGTCCTCGCCGGTGAGCTGTGGCTGGACCCCGACGTAGCCAAGCAGGCCGCGGACCACTGCAAGCAGGCCATCATCGATATCAATGAATCATTGAACAACGCGCGCCGCCTCGCTGAGAGATGCAAGTTCGGTGACAACGAGGATGGCTGGGCGGCGTCGGAGCGATTCGCCCAGGCTGGCCGGGAGTACATCGCGATGCTGGAGAAGGCCCGGACGGTGGTCGAGAACATGGCGGCGACCTATGAGGCGGCCGGGCGCACGGTGACCCAAGCTGATGAGGCGGGCAAGCAGTCGTTCCGGGGCGGGTTTGCGTGATGCGAGTCGCGTGGGCCGTGGGGTTGGCTGTGGGGGGGCTGCTGGCGGGTGGGTGCGGGTCTTTCGCATCAGGTGCGTCGGCTCCGTCTGCGGTGGGTGATGCGAGCGGGGTCGATATGTGCAGCATCCTGACCGAGGCCGAGCTGAGTGGACTGGGCATCGAGCTGGACACCCGTAAGCCAGTGGACATGCTCGGCCTGATCGGCTGCCAGTGGGTAGGTGAGCCGATTACGCTGCGCCTGGAACGCAACGAAGACACCGTCGCCGAGTACGCCGCCCGCCGGGATGATCCGGCGTTCGTGACCTTTGCGGAAAACACAGTAAACGGCCGGGCTGGGGTCCAGTTCGGGGTATCGAACTCCGGCCAGGATTGCGTGCAGTTGATGGACGGCGGGCCGGTGTCACTGGCTGTGAGTGTGGCGGCGGCCTCCAGTTTGGGTCCGCCGATCGATCCGTGTGCCGAGGCGTTGCGGATCGCGCAGTTGATCGAGACTCGGTTGCCGAAAGCGGGGACGTGACGGGGCCGGATTAGGGGACATCGCGGGTGGCATCGGCGGTGGGATGGTCATGACGGTCGCAAGGTGACGCCGGTGATCGGTGAGGATCCGCCGGAGCATTACTGCTGACCTTGATGGCTATCGGTTCGTGGCCGAGCCCGATCAGTGGGCTCGGCCAGCAGCGCGGACCAGTCCCGGACCGAGCGTATGCCCAGGTAAGCCAGCCTGCGGTCGGCGGTGTCCAGCGATAGAT
>JBOHHD010000496.1:0-7563 GCA_050700515.1 Pseudonocardiaceae bacterium | reverse complement strand
GGTGCTGTCCGCGCACACCCGGGCCGGACGGAGCCTGACCACTGAGCACTGGTTCGTCGAAGGCAGCGCCGATCAGGTGCACGTGCTGGCCGCGGTAGTGGCGACCTCGCGCTACGCCGAGCTGGTCACGGTGCTGCACCGGGCGCTGCGCAGTTTCCGGGAATGGCAATGACGGCCTCTGCCGTCCCGTCGCCACCGCTGGCCATCGAGGTACGGGTGGACGTGCGGGTCGGACAGCACGCCGGGCTCGGGCGGGCGGTGATCGTCGATGGTGAGGTACTGGCCTGCCTGCCCGGTCTGGACGCCCCGCGGCGGGCCAGTGCGGAGCTGCTGCCGAGCTGGCTCGCGGCGCTGGTCGGCCTTGGTCCACGACCGCAGGTTCAACGGGTGGGTGCGCTCATCACCGAGCGGTCCATCCTGGACGATTTCCTGGGATTGCCCAGCGTGACGGCCGACGGTGTCCGAGCCCACTTCGCTCCGACTCGACTGTCCGCTCGCTGGGTCGACCAACTCGCGGCCATCCCGGGCGGTGTCCGTGCCCACTGGAGCGTGGCCACCGCACCCGCCGGATCCGGCGCCATCGAAGAGCTCGGCCGGATCGAGGTGCTCGATGCCGGTGCGGCACGTTTGTGGGCGATCGGCCAGGTGCCTGCCGATCTGATCGCACCGGAAGTCGGCGCCCGGCTACCGATGGTCTCCTTCGCCCCCACCACGGCCACAGCTGTGTGGACTGCGCTGGCTGAGCTCGCCGCATCGCGGGTGATGGAAAGCGCTGGCCATTATGAAGGAGAGAACAGCGCATGATGGGAGCAAAACAGCTCAAGGTGGAATTGCGGGTTCGGGACCTTGAGCGGTCTTGTGATCTGTACCTGCGGCTCGGCTTCCGGGAGATCCCCAACACGGATCAGCCGCACCTGACGATTCGCGACTCGGTGGTGGGGGAATGTCCGGGATGGGCCGGTGGTTCTGACGTTTCTGGTGAAAGGCGCCGACCAGATCCCAGTAGAGAGAAGCGACCGTGAAAGTGCATGATCTTGATCTACGCCTCACAACAGGACTATGACGCCACGGCCTGGAAGACCACCGACCATCCGGCCTGGTCCGCCGAGAGTTTCGCGGCGATAGGTACGTTCATGGAGAGTTCAACTCCGGCCTGGCCGAGTCCGGGGAACTGGTGAAGACCGAGGTCTGACTGCTCCGGTCCGCACCCGGCGCGTCCAGGTGTTGCAGGGTGGTGTTCCGGACGTCCGGCCGGTCGTCGACTCTGCGGCCGACCCCGCCTCGAAGGAGGAATGCGTGTTCTCCAGCGCCATCGCGCGCTCCTGCCCGCCGGGTAATGTTCACCGCTGGCGTAACCACCGTTGTCCGAGGAGCCGGATCTCGGCGAGATCAGTCCACCCGGAAGGCGATACCGCGATGGTGTCCAGCACCTCGGTGTTCTGGTGGGAGAACAGCTGCTTTCCGGCCAGCACGTAGGCCACCGAGGCGCCGCGCTGCCAACGAATGGTGTAACCGTCCTCCCGGTGACGATCAAAGAAGACCCAGCCGGCCGGCGCGGTACTGGGCATGGCCCCGCCCCGGCTCATGGCTGGTAATCACGAGCTTCGCGGGCGGCCTGGATAAGCGTGGCCACCAGATTGTCGACGTGAGCGGGATCCAGGATGGCTTCATTGTTGAACGAGGGCACGACCGACAGCCAGACCGATCGTCGGTAGACCTCGACAATGACCGTCACGGATTCCTGGCACCGTGCTCTGACCTTTATCGCCCATCGCACTGCCTGATCCGCCCCTCGGCCTCGGATTCGGAGAGCATGTTCGGGAATCCCCCTCTGTCTGATCGTCCGTGGACGGCACCCAGGACCGGGGCGAGTCGCCGTGCGGGAGACGCGGTGCGGCAGCATTGCCCGCCAGCTCTTCCGGAGTCTCAACGCTCAGGAGGGATGGATCCTGAACGCCAACCGGCAGGCACCGACCACGCCCAGCGGTCACTCGTCGTCCCGGCCCTGGGGCCTGCGGGCAAAGCTAGAACGCGCACGGTGACCGACCCCGGACAACCTGTCTAGCGTTGTGCCGGTCGGATCTCACGCCCCTGGCTACTCTGTGCCTGCGCCGAGGAGGACGTGGGAAGGGAGAATGTCAGGTATGGCGGACCCTGGCTCTGGTGAGCGTCGGCACACGGCTGAGGTCGTGCTGTACTGGATGCAGCGGCGGGGGATGACCCGCCAGGTTTTCGCCGATCGCATGGGTAAGTCCCTGAGTTGGGTGGACAAGATCCGGGCGGGGGATCGGCAGCTGGATCGCCTGTCGGTGCTGCGCCGCATAGCCAGGGTGCTCGACGTTCCCCTGAGCGTGCTCATTGATCCCGAGGAGGCCGAACGCCGCCGCAGCTGTCCTGATGACCGTGAGGTGGAGGCGATCCGGCAGGCGCTGCGCCGCTACGATGTGATCACTAATGTGTTCCGTCCCAACGGTGACGTGCTACCGGAACCGGATCTACCCCAGTTGGAACGGACGGTGCGCTACGGATGGATGGCTTTTCAGGCCGCCAACTACCAGGTCGTGGGCCAGCTATTGGCCGATCTCATCCGGGATGCCCAAGCCGCTGTTTGGCAGCTTGACGGCGACCAGCGCCGTAGTGCACAAATCTGGCTCGCCTGGGCATACCAACTTGCGGCTTCCACTGCCTTTAAACTCGGTGACGCGCAACTGGGCTGGATGGCAGCCGATCGCGGTATCCAGATCGCCGAACTAACCGAAGACCTGACCCTGATCGGCAGTGCCGCGATGCGGGTTGCTCATGCGCTGATGGCCACTTCCCAGAGTCCTGACGCGGTTCAGCTGGTGAAGTCGGCCGCCGGCCGTTTGGAGCCGCATCTGACGAATGCCGGTCCGGCGTTTGTCTCCGCCTACGGCATGTTGCTGCTCAAGGGCAGCATCGCCGCGGCCCGGTTGCACCAGGGGGCCGATGTGCGTGATTTCCAAGCTGAGGCGCTGTCTGTTGCGGCCCTGCTCGGTCCGAACCGTAATGAGAACTGGTCGGCTTTCGGGGCGACCAACGTCTGGGTCCATCGGGTCTCGGCGCTGGCCGATATGCAGAGCGCGGGCCGGGTGATCGAAGTGGCCAACGACATCCCCCCTGGTGATCTGCTACGCCTACCCCGGGAACGTCGAGCCAGTCACCTGCTCGACGTCTCCCGGGGCTATCTGCAAGCCGGGCAACGCGACGAGGCCGCTAGCACGCTTCTGGACGCCGACCAGTTCGCCCGTGAGGAGGTGCGCTGCCGGGATCTCACTCAGTCGATCATCACCGATCTGGTGCGCAGCTATCCGTGGGGCGTGAGCCCCTTGCCGGCCCTGACCTGCCTCGCCCGGGCCATGGGAGTGACGATATGAGCGAGCAGCAGCACTCCGACCGGGTGCTGTACGTCATCACCTGCGCCACGCCAGCGGCCCGGGACGTCGGCAAGCTGGTAAATTTGGCGCAGGAGCGCAGTTGGCGCGTCTGCATCATCGCCACGCCCTCGGCACTGGCATTCATCGACAAAGCCGCGCTCGAAGAGCAGACCGGCTTCATGGTGCGCCACCAGTACAAGAAACCCGGCATGCCCGACGTGCTACCCCCGGCCGACGCCATCATCGTCGGCGGGGCCAGCTTCAACACCCTCAACAAGTGGGCGCTCGGCATATCAGATACCTTGGCCTTGGGCCTCCTCACTGAAGGCATCGGTTTAGGCATCCCGCTCGTGGCATTGCCGTTTCTCAACGCGGCTCAGACCGCCCACCCGGCTTTCGGGAAGAACATCGAGGTACTCCGCTCAGCCGGGGTCACCGTGCTCCTCGGCCCCGGAGGCTATGAACCGCACGCGCCGCATCAAGGCTCCAAATACCTGCACCAGTACCCGTGGCAGGCGGCGCTGGACGCGATCGAAGTCCCCGCCAGCCAGAGCTAGACGGTAGTTCCAGCGCGGCGAGCTGCGCGATCGTCTCTGCCTCCGCCGTCACAAGAGTCCGCAGCATCTGCTCAGCCAGTGCTTGATACTGCGGGTTCTGACGGTCAGTGACCCAGCCGTCGGCAGCCTCAATCCAGGCCAGCTAGCGTCTCAACGCTCCCGAGGCGCTCAGAACGGCGGAGGCTCGTCGGAGTCGACGCTCCGTGCTGGTGGGGATTCGGGTTGAGGTGGTGGCCGGCTCAGCATGGGTCCGTCCTCGTTGAGGTTGTCCGGGGGTATGGCATTGGGGTACTCCGGCCCAGGTCGGGGGTCGGACAGGTCGATGCTGATCGGTTGAGGGCGGGCGTGGTACTCCCTGCCCAGTGGGCTGGTCCAGACGAAATGGCCCGGCTCGGGTTGGCACAGCCGCCACCCGCCCTCGTGCTTCAATAGGTGATCATGCCGGCACAACGGCCCGGAATTGACTTCCGTGATCGCCCCGCCCCGGCTGTGGTCGACGGTGTGGTCCAGATCGGCCTGCCGGGCCGAGCAGCGGCAACCCAGGTAGACACAGAACCGGTCGCGGATCTGGATGTGGCGGCGCAGTACCGCTCCGGCGAACCGGGCGGCCGGGTCCTGCCGTCCAGCCCGGCCCGCATCCTGTGGGACGCCGGTGACAAAGGCGCGGTACTGGGCGGCGAGGTCGCTGATCACCGCAGCCCAGGGTGCGCACGTCGCAGGGTGGGCGGCCAGTTCGATGAGCAAGGTGGCCGGGATGTGCAGTTCCACGATCCTACCCCGGACCGGCGCCTGCGTCTGGCCCGTGGTGGGAAGGCCGGCACCGGGGCCGCTGTCCGACTCGTTGCTCTCGAGCGTGCTCGGGCGGCGGCGGGTGATCCCGCCCAGGATCAGCAGTCCTTCCGGATCGGTGATCGCGTAACGCCATTCGGCACGGTGCTGGACGGTGGCCAGGGTGCGAGCCGTCTCCGCGGTGACGGCACCCCAACCGGGGATCTCCCCGGGTGGCGGTCGAGCCCGAGCAGCGTGGACAATCCCCCTCGCAGCTCCACCCCGACTCGAGTTGCCGGAGCATCGGAGCGGGCGTCCTCCTCAGCGTCCCCGCCAGTGGAGATGCCGGCAGTAGAGGTCTCCGCAGCGGTGTCGTCGGGGGTGGGCTGGTTGGCCGTGGTGGTGCGGACGAGCAGGTCGGTGATGATCTCCTCACGGCTGTGGTGTGCCCAGTGCCCGTCGAGCAGCCCGAGGTAGATGTCGGCCCGCAGCGGCCCGATCCATCCCGGATACCCCGCCCGCTTCGCGGCTTTCGCGAGGTCCTCGATCCGGGCGCACGCCGCCGGGCCTGGTCGGCGGGCAGCCGCCGGCCGGTCACGGTCGCGGTGCCGTTCTCATCCAGGTACCCGATCACGTCCCGGTCCCGCACTGCGGCGGCGTACCGGCGGGCGGCCCATTCGGGATCGAGTGCGATCGCTATCTTTTTGATCCGCGCCGCCAGCTCTCCCGTGGTCAACCGCCCCGCTTTCGGTAGTAGCCGCTCGGCCACTGTTTGGGCCTGCTCCTCGGTCAGCTCCGCGCACAATTCGTTGAACAGCCAGGCTTTGCTGCGGCAGATCGCGCCATTGTTCAGGGCGGTGAACACCGTGGGCAGCCGCCGGAGCAGGAATTGGGCGAAGTGGTATTCTCGGTAAGCGGCATTGCGGGTCCAGGCCAGCGCCGCGCGGATCTCATCCGCCGCCGGTACCAAGGACTCGTTCGCGTTGGGTAGCTGTGCCAGCCGCGCCACCTCATCGGGCTCGGCATCAGGGTCACACCAGCCGATCTCGGCCATGACCGCTAACAGTTTGGCCTGCTCATGCGCCAACTGCCGGGCTCGGGCATGCAACACCTCGACCAGGTCCGACCCCGCCAACGCCCGAAGTTACAGACCGGCCAGCGCCGTACCCAGCCGCGGACCTGGGGCCATCTCGGCCAGACCCTCCGGGAGCAGTTGCCGCACCGTCATGGTCCGAACTCTACGAATCGGGTCTGACAATTTTGGGCCTTCACCACCGGTGCGGAGAAAATTTTCTCAACAAATCCGCTGACGGAGCCGGGCTCCTCGGACGACCGGATCTTGAGGAGACGTCAGCTCCTCGCTCATTTCTGTGGCAGATTGGTGGAAAGGCGAGTGGCTGCCCCGACAACCGCCTGGGTGTGGAATCGCGCATCGCTTTCCGATAGAACCGGAAACTGCCATTCACTCGCAATGCGGCGCTCGATGGTGACCCGATTCGTAGCGGCGGAGAAGAGCTCACCGCACCGTGCTGTGTCGCGGCCCGAGCACCGGTTGGCCTCCTCGCCTGCCCCGGAACCCGGGCTCCCACGGCCAGTGGCCGCGGTCGTCGGCCCAGACCAGTTGTAGCGCGCGCAACTCCCGGCCGAACAGCGCTACCGCCGTGTCCAGGTGTGCATCGGGATGGGCCAGCTCGACGATCTCGACGAGCGGGCCGCCGCGCAGCGGGATCCGCTCCCCGACTGCGGGCGGCTCGGCGTGCACCACGTGCTCCGCGACGCTGTTCAGCAGCGCGGCGGCCCGGGGCAAAGCCAGGCCCGTGACCACGAGTTCGGGCAGACCGCACTCGGTGAGACCGAGCGTGTAGGCATAGGGCGGATGGATCCGGTCACCTTCCACACCCTGCACCGCCCAACCATGTCGAACCATCAACCCGTGTATGTGATCGAGCTGATTCTGGTAAGTGGCGCCAGGGTGATCGCACGTCCAGCACATGACCTTCCCTTCGGCGTCCAACGAGTACCCGCACTATCCCCGTTGCCACCGACAGTTCCGGCCGCTATCCGTCCGCGACCGGGCGCACGGGCAGGTTCCGGGTACCGAGGATGCCCCGCCGGTAGTGCTGCAGCCCGCCGGTGCGCGTGACGGCCTCATGATCGACCGGCAGGGCGCGGTAGCGCCCGGTGAGCTCCTCCAGCGCCACCCGGCCTTCCAGCCGCGCCAAGGGGGCACCCAGGCAGAAATGGATGCCGTGGCCGAAGGCCAGCTGGGCGCCACCGCCCAGGCCACGGCGAATGTCGAAACGATCGGGCTCGTGGTGCGCCTGAGCATCCCGGTTGGCCGAGAGCAACCACGGCGTGACGATCACGTCCGCGGGGATCGTCACCCCGGCGAGCTCGGCCGCCTGCAGCGTCGAACGGGCGACCTGGGTGAACGGGGAGCGGTAGCGCAGCACCTCCTCGACCGCGCCCGGGATGAGGCTGGGGTCGGTGCGCAGCTCGTCCCAGACGCCGGGGTGCTCATCGAAGGTGCGGACCGCGTTGCCGAGCAGCAGCGTCGTGGTGATGTGCCCGGCGAGCAGCAACAGCATCGAAAAGTTCGCCGCCTCCTCGTCATCGAGGCACCGGCCGTCGACCTCGGCAGTGACCAGCGCGGAGATGAGGTCCTCGCGCGGGGTTACCCGGCGGTCGCGGCAGTGCTCGGTGAGGTAGGTGGTGATGTCGGCCATCGCCGCGGCGATCTTCGCCCCGAGCTCGGGGTCCTTCGGGTCGTCGACCTGCATCGAGAACAGCCCCTCGGCCCACGACCGGAACAGCCCGCGATCTTCGGTCGGCAGGCCCAGCAG
>JBOHHD010000495.1:0-17392 GCA_050700515.1 Pseudonocardiaceae bacterium | reverse complement strand
CGCTGGGCACCGTCGGCACGCAGGTGTCCGCGGCCACCGCCCGTGGCCACGGTGAGGTGGTCCACGCTGCCGGTTACACCGTCGACGTCCGCTGGTCGGCACCTGACGTCGCGCGCAGCGCGACCGTCCAACTGGCAGTGCCTGCGCCCCCCGTCGGAACCCGCACCGAGGTCGCCTACGACCCCCGCCGGCCCACCACCGTGTTCATCCCCGGCAGCGCCGAGTTGGCGGCGGTGGACCGCGCCTTCTCCGGAATCGTCTTCAGTAGCCTGATCGCCGCAGCGGTACTGGGCACCTGCGGCTGGCAACTGATCAGCCGGCACCGGCTGCGCTCCCGCAATTCTCACAACGTGCCGGTGCGGCGAGTGCGTGTGCAATCCGGGCTGCTCACCCGATCCTGGCTCGAACTGGACGGCGCACCACAGCGCTGGATTCCCGTCCACTTCGACCCGATCCTGGCCACCCTGCCGGCTCCCGTCTCGGTGCGGCTACACGGTGACCCACAGCGTCAGCGGTTGATCGCCGCCGACGTGGGCGGCGTATGGCTGCATCCCAGCGGCCGGGTACGGATGAGTGAGCCCCGGGGCCGCCGCATCGACAGCCCCGCCCATCCCGACACCGATACGCTCCGGGCCGCCAGGGGAGCGGAACAGGATTCCTGGCTGCGTCAACTGCGAGCCGACGCCGTGCTCGTCGTCCCCGCCCCCGTGGTCGGCGTGCTCTGGACCTTCCTTGACGGTGGCGGTGTGCTCACCTGGGCCGGTGCCACCGCACTCACCGCGGCCCTGGCGCTCTGGTGGGCCGCCCTGCGGGGCAGTGACCCCACCTGAGCAGACACACCCCCGCCTCCTGCGGATAAGGAATCCCCGGAGCAGGTCAGGCGACGTCGAACAGGCAATCGTGCGGGCGCCCACCTCGACCACAACCCGTGTCGTGCCACCAGCGGCGTAGGCAATTGCCGCACTGCACCCAGACCATGTTCACCTCGTAGTCGAGAAAGTACAGCCCGGTGTTGTCGTCGCAATGGGGACAAGGCAGCCACACCTGGCGGCCGATGTCTGCTTGTCGATCGAGCATCATCACGCCCACCGCCCCGAGTCAGCGGATAGCACACCGTGCGCGACCAGCAGATCGTAGTGCGACTGCTGGTCGGCATCGAGGTCGGAGTAGAGCATCCGGTGTGCTTCGGCTTCACCGGCGTAGATCTCCGCTGGGTCCCAGTGGGAGCCCAAGGAGTCAAGGACGGCGGCGAGGCGCGCACCTTCGTGGGCGGTGAGATCGAAAAAGTACGGGACGAGGTTGGGCATAGCGCACCTCTGGTGGTCAGCACAGCAAAGTCATGCAATTGGCAGGTTCTGGCAGCGACGCCGAGGTCACCTGCTGGGCTATCTCGGCGTGATACAAGGAAGGAGCAACGGCGACACTCCTACGTACTGTGATGGCAGTCACATGATCGGCAGAGCCGAGTACCCCCGGGGGAATTGATCACCGTGCAGCCTGTGGCCCGCGGTCAGTTCGCTTCCCATTCGTTCGCATTCCAGGTGACGCCATCCGTACTGTGCAGGAAGACGTGATCGAGGTTGCTGCGATAAGACCACAGGATCGGTAACTGGAACAGCGGAAACGACACCAGGTCATCCGTGATGAGCTGGTCTGCCTTCATCATTGCCGCCGTCTGAGCGGATGAAGAGTACTCCGCCTGCGCCACACCGAGGGCCTCGTCGACATCCGGGTTCGCGTAACTCTGGTAATTTCGTTCTCCGTTGCTCCCGTAACGGTCGACCAGCGACCGTACCGGTGGCGCCAGCGACACCGTCGTCAGGGCGACGTCAAAACTTCCCTGCGCGAGCGCTTTCCCCATACCGTCGGGAACGGCACCATCGGTGATCTCCATCCCGGCCTGCCTACAGTGGATCCTGATGAGTTTTACCGCTCGAGAATCTGCTGGCGAACCACTATGGCTGATGGCGAAGGACAGTCGCTGCTCCTGCCGAGAGTAGACACCATCGGGCCCGAGCACCCAACCCGCCTCCTCCAAGGTGAGCTGGGCTTGCCGGGAGTCGGCGGGCATCTTGTCGACGTAGCGGTCCACATAGTTCGGATCACCGGGCAGGAAGGTGAGACTCCCCTGCGGCTGAGCAGCCGGGATCACCTCACGAACCAACTCTTCGACCAGTTGATTGCGATCGATGCACTGGGCGAAGGCCGCCCGCACTTCGGCGTCCTGAAAGAGCGGTCTGGACAGGTTGAGATCCAGGTTCACCGTGCTGGCTCCGCCACGGATCTCGACTACGACGCCCTGGTCGGTGAGCGCCCGCAAACGATCCGCCAATACCGGGTCCGCCTGTATCAGATCCTGTCGGGGCGCCACGACAGTGAGCTGCTGATTCTGCAAACCCTGCACCGCGGCGGAGCCATCAGCGATGGGAACGAAGACGATGCGTTCGGGACCACCGGGGTTGCCCACCCACTCCTCGTTGCGTACCAGCACGACCGAGCCGCCCGGCACAACGGTGTCAATGCGGTAAGGACCCGAGGCGGGCATCGTGCCGGCATGGAAACCGAGCCATCCACTGCTCCAGGCGTCGCCGGCCTTCTGCAGGTCCGCCGGTGAGGACTCAGGGCCGAGCGTGGTGATGTCCGCGATCCCGGTCACTCGCTCCAGAACGTGGGCGGGTAGAAGGACGTTTTGAATATAGTTCCGACGCCAGTCGGCGTAGGGTGCGGCGTACGTCTCGACGAACGTGTTGTCGTCGCGGCATTCACCACTCGCCGATCGATATCCCTTCGTTGTCGCCGGTTCGAAATAAGACATCGGGGCACCGTCGGCGTCCAGCGCCGGCTCACCGTCCGGGCCTTTCACCACCGTCTTGCCGCTTCCCGCGAGCCAGGCCAGATAAAAGTCGTCGCAGTCCCACGCCGCACCGTCGGACCATCGCACGTTCGGCTTGATCCGGTACGTGACCACCTGGGGATCCTGCGAGGTGAGCTCGGCTGACTCCAGCACGTCGGAGTTGAGCAGGAACGCGCCGTTTCCGTCGACGATGAAAGGATCGGTGAGGACCTGATTGAGCACCAGGGTATTGCCGGGACTGGACGTGTGGCCGGTGGTGTTGTTATACGCGGTGTACGGCGAATCCATGGCCACGAAAACCGGCGGACCGGAGGGGATGGGCGGGGCGGTGTACGTTCCGTTTCCCTTGTCGCCCTCAGTGTCGGCGCTGGCCGGCCCACCGTCGCTGACGTCGGTGCGATCACTCGCCTCGCTGTTTCCACAACTGATGAGGGCGAGAACGAGGCAGAACAGCGCAGCGATATTTCTCACCGGCGCAACCGCCAGTGTTGGGCTGCGTCGAGAGGCCCTTCCAGCGGTGCGCCCGGGGCCGCATCCTCCAGGGCAGGCGTGGTCACCCACAGCCATGCCTGCTGGTAGAGCGGGACCGTCACGACCAGCTCCCACAGTCCGGCTTCGACGGCTGGATCAACGGCTGGGGCAGGGGCACCCGTCGACTCCTCCAGGGTCAGGGCCTGCTCGATCAGTGGCTGCAAGGACAGATCACACAGCCCCGCGGGGTTGGGCGGCGCCGCCGTGAGCCTTGCCGGGACGACCAGCGGGCAGCCGTGCCAGGATGCCAACTGGGTGGCCGGGTCACCGGCGGTGGGACGGGGCACCACCACGATGTCGGCTCCGGTAGCAGTCGGCGCCAGGGTGTCGAACAGTTCAGCGGGTGGGATCAGCCGCAGGTCGACCCCGATCCCGGCGGCTTGCAACGCCGCGGCTACCCGGGTCGCGAGAACGCCGTAGGGTTCGCGATCCGCAGGCGCGGCCACCACCAGCCGCAACGGCTGCCCGGCGCGCTCCCACCCGGATGGACCACGGGTGTATCCCGCCTCGGTGAGCAGTCGGTGCGTCGTGTCCGGCTCCGGCGCCACCGCAGGTCCGGACGCCGGAGCGCTCGGCCGGTACGTCGGCTGCGAGGGGGCGAGTACCTGCGAGTCGGCCCGCAGCGCCGTGGAGGGTCCACTGGCCGTGCCGGTGGCGATCAATCCCGGGCGATCCAGCATCCCCGCCACCGCGACGCGCATCCGCTGGTCGTCCAGCACCGTCCCGGCCGGGCGTAGCAGTATCGAGGCGACTATCGGCTGTGGCACCACCGTCGCCGTGACGGGCACGTTCGCCTCTCCCAGCAGCAACTCGGTGATGGCATCCGGATAGCCGAACAGTGCGGCTTGCGCGCCACCGGTGCGCAGAGCGTCCACCACCGCGGCGTCGCTGCCCTCGCGGAGCAGGATCCGGTCCACCTGCGCCGGAGTGTCCCAGTACCGGTCGTTACGTACCAGCAGCAGCTCGCCACGAGCCGAGTCGAGCGAGCTCAGGGTGAACGGGCCACCAGAGACCCCGAGCCCCTCGTCCAGTGCCTGGCTCCAGCCACCGGGCGCATCCTTGAGCAGGTGCGCGGGCAACAGCTGACGAAACAGGGTGCGCCAACCGGCGTAGGGCCTGCGGAAGACCACCTCGACGGTCTTGCCGCCGTCTCGGGACTCCACCTGATCGATGAGCTGGTAACCGGCCGAGTCCACCACCCCGGGCTGGGTACGCATCTGCTCGGCGAGATAGCCGAAGTCCTCCGCCGCGATGGGCGCGGTATTCGACCATTGGGCGTCGTGGCGAATTCGGTAGGTAACGGTGAACGGTTCGGTGCCGGTGACTTCCGCCGAGATCAGCAACGTGTCGTCGAGTACCCATTGGCCGTCCGGCTGTTGGCGAAACGCCGAGGGCAACACCAGGCCGGCGACCGCCGTGGACACCGGCGTGAGATCAGCCAGCGTGTGCGGGTTGAAGCCCCCGAGCAACCGGTCGACCCCGATGATGACTTCTCGGGTAGGAGTGGGGACCGTGTTGTTCTCCGGAGCACGCCCGGGAGGGGTCAGCGCAAGTGGCGCGGAAGTGCATGCGGTGAGCGCCGCAGCGGCGATCAACGCGATGCACCCATTGCCCGGCCTGCTCACGGGTCCACATGCTGCCGCAGCTCATAACGCCGAGGCTGTGCAGGGTAGGTACGGACAGGCAAGGGCCTATGCTCGGGACACTCGTTCACGGGAACGCTGCCGGGCACGTTGGGTGGCATCCAGCACGACCTTGCGTACCCGCACCACATCCGGGGCCACCTCGACGCACTCATCGACGGCGCAGAACTCCAGCGCCTCCTCCAGCCCGAGCAGCCGGGGCCGGGCAAGGCGCTCCAGCTCCTCACCAGCGGAGGAGCGGATGTTGGTGAGCTTCTTCTCCCGGCAGACGTTGATGTCCATGTCCTCGGCCCGGGGATTCTCGCCGACCACCATGCCGGCGTAGACGGCCGCGCCGGGCTCCACGAAGAAAGCGCCGCGGTCGGCCAGCTGCGTCAATGCGTACCCGGTGACCGCACCGGTCCGGTCGGCCACCAATGATCCGCTGCGGCGGGTCCGCAACTCACCCACCCAGGGCCGGTAGCTGTCGAACACGTGGTGGGCGATGCCGGTACCGCGCGTGGTGGTGAGGAACTCGGTGCGGAAACCGATCAGCCCCCGGGAGGGCACCGTGAACTCCAACCGCACCCATCCGTCTCCGGAGGAGGCACTCTGATGTTCCATCCGGCCCTTACGGGTGGCCAGCAGCTGGGTCACGGCACCGAGGTGCTCATCGGGCACATCCACCGTCAGACGTTCGAACGGCTCGTGCAGCGCGCCGTCGATGGTGCGGGTGACCACCTGCGGCTTGCCCACGGTGAGCTCGAAACCCTCTCGGCGCATGGTCTCCACCAGGACGGCCAGCGCGAGCTCACCCCGGCCCTGCACCTCCCAGGAGTCCGGTGCCGCGGTGGGCAGCACCCGGATGCTGACATTGCCGACGAGTTCGGCGTCCAGCCGGTTGCGGACCAGCCGGGCGGTGAGCTTGCTGCCCCCACCCCGGCCGGCCAGCGGGCTGGTGTTGATCCCGATCGTCATCGCGATCGCCGGCTCGTCGACGGTGATCCGGGGCAGCGGGCGCGGATCGTCGGGGTCGGCCAGGGTGTCCCCGATGGTGATCTCGGCGATTCCCGCGATGGCCACCAGATCGCCCGCCTTGGCACTGGCCGCCGGCACCCGCTCCAGTCCCTCCGTGCGCAACAGTTCGGTGATCCGCACCGGCCGGATCGACCCGTCCTGGCGGCACCACGCCACGGTCTGCCCCTTGTGCAGGCACCCGGCACGGACCCGACACAGCGCGATCCGACCCAGGAACGACGAGGCGTCGAGGTTGGTGACATGCGCTTGCAGCGGGGCCTCGACATCACCGGGAGGTGGCGGCACGTGCGCGAGGATGGTGTCGAACAGCGGGGTGAGGTTCTCGGCGTCGGGCAGCTCGCCGTCGCGCGGGCGGGTCAGACCGGCCCGCCCGGCTCGGGCGCTGGCATAGATCACCGGCAGGTCCAGCACCGCCTCGGAGGCGTCGGCTCCCAGGTCGGCGGCGAGGTCGAGGAGCAGGTCGTGGGTCTCGTCGACGACCTGGGCGATGCGGGCGTCGGGCCGATCCACCTTGTTCACCACGAGCACCACGGGCAACTGCGCCGCCAGCGCCTTGCGAAGCACGAACCGGGTCTGGGGCAGCGGCCCCTCGCTGGCGTCGACGAGCAGCAGCACGCCGTCCACCATGGACAGCCCGCGCTCCACTTCGCCACCGAAGTCGGCGTGTCCAGGAGTGTCGACCACGTTGATGGTGACCGGACCGTCCGGGGTGGTGCGGGTGACCGCGGTGTTCTTGGCCAGGATGGTGATGCCCTTCTCCCGCTCCAGCTCGCCGGAGTCCATCACCCGGTCCACCTCGCTGCGCCCGCTCACCGCGCCGGACTGGCGCAGCATGGCGTCGACGAGCGTGGTCTTTCCATGGTCGACATGTGCGACGATGGCGACGTTGCGCAGGTCAGTGCGCAGGCGGGGATGAGTGGCCATGGACATGGCAGGCACGCGGGAGCTCCTCGAGGGGTGTAGAGGGTTCCTACGCTACCTGCCGTGATCCTGGGGAATCGGCCGGCCGGGTGGTCGGGGGGTACCCGGTCGACTCAAGGAGGATTTGTCAGGGTGGTACTGGGCATCGAAATGACGCTAATCACCCGGGGACGTGCAGTAGTCCGGGGACGTGCAGTAGTCCAGCTGTTGCCTGCTAGCTCAAGTTTCGCGATCATGCGGTGTGGTTGTCCCAGGCTAGTCGCAGGGTGTGGATTTCTTCGGTGTGGGCTGAGCGGGCCGATTTCGGGTGGTGATCAGGACCCGCCGTAGTTTGGTGATCATGTCGAGGGTGGTGGGCTGGGACTTGCCGACATACCAGGGGGTGTCGGCGCGGCGGTCCCGTTTCCCGGTGCGCGGCGGGGCCAGCTCAGAGAGTGCGGCGTCTTTGCGGGGGCGAGTGGTCCAGCTGACCCGCTCGGGAAGAGTACGCAGCTGCCCGCCGGCGTAGGCGGAATCGGCCACGACGTCGGGGCCTGTTTACTTCTCTGTGTAAGGCGGGTGGAGCCTGAAAACGCCGCTGAGGAACGGCTGGATAGGATTTCTTCGTGACGCAGAAGAAGGTTTCATCGGTGGATTCGGTGGCCGCTCGCCTTGTGACGAGCGTGTTCAGTCCGGACACGATCGACGTATTACTGGCGGAGGCGAAATCCTCGGGCACACCGCTTGACGGGTCTGAGGGATTGCTGGCTCAGCTCACGAAAGCCGTCTTGGAACGTGCGCTGACCGAGGAAATGACTGAGTGCCTCGGCTAGTACGGCAGCGGTAGATCGTGATCTGGGTTGGTGAGGGTGTAACGAGGGCGGCCACCTTGGTGATCATCATGGTGTGACGCAAGACGATCTTCAGGCGGCCGCTGCGGTCATGGTAGAGGTGGCCACCACCAGCCCGCAGCATTCTCTGCTCATCCGCAAACACCGCCAGACCGGCGAGCTGGCCTACCACTACTGCTACGTCCCACCCGGGCGCTGTGCCACGCTGCGGACCCTGGTCCAGGTCGCGTGCCTGCGCTGGCCGATCGAGGAAGGTTTCGAGTTCGGCAAAGACCACTTCGGGCTCGACCACAGCCAGGTCCGCCGCTACAGCGCCCTGCTGCGCCACACCGTACTGACCATGGCCGCCCTCGCCATCTGCGCGGTCACCGCCGCCCACGCCGCAACCCGATCAACCACCCCGCCCCGACCGACCCGACCCGATCAACCACCACCTGCAAATTCCGGGCTGATCCCCCTGACCGTCGCCGAAATCAAACGACTCTTCAACCTGACCACCCGCCAACTCCAACCACTGGCCCATCACCTGCACTGAATCCGATACAGACGCCGCCACCAAGCCCGAGCACGATGGTTTCACCACCGCACCCGACTCCACCGAAAAACCCACAACATGATCACGTAACAAAGTACTACTGCCGTACTAGGCCGACTCGCATGGGCGGCCAACGCGCGACGCACTGTGTTGAAACGTCGCAGGCTAAGAGCGCTGCTCAGCGAGCCCACCGACGGTAGCGCCTGACCAAACACCTCGCAAACCCGATCCACGTCGATATGAGTGTCGCCCTTGACGGGCAGGTACGAGGCGGCAAGGGCCGTCGTGCACAACATGTGGTGACGCCTCCTACCCGCTGAGGAGGCCAGCACGGCGGGCGCGATCCGCTGGACATCACCACTACGGCCCAAATCACGAACCATGTACAGACAGGCCGCAAGCAGGTGATCAGGTGTGTAGCGCTTGACCCAGAGCCGCTCACCGGGAGTGAGCACTGGCGGGAAGCTGTCAGCAGGCACTGAGAGTGCAGAGGAAAGCCGCTGGAGGTGGGATACTGCGCAGCGTGTCAACACGGCCGCGGCGGGTGTTCCTGAGTCATACCTCGGAGCTGCGACGGTTTCCGACGCGCCTATCGTTTGTGCGGGCGGCGGAGAAAGCGGTGAGCCGCATCGGGGACGCTATCGGAGATATGGAGTATTTCACTGCACGGCCCTATTCTCCGGACCAGGTGGATCGCGACGCGGTGCTGGCTGCTGATGTGTATGTGGCGATCGTCGGGTTCCGTTACGGCTCGCCGGTGCATAATCGACTGGAGCTATCGCATACCGAACTCGAATTTGAAATCGCGACTGAGGCCGGGCTGCCTCGGCTGGTGTTTCTGCTGGGCAAGGACGCCGAAGGGCCGGCAGAAATGTTTGTCGATGAGGAGTACAGTGCCCGGCAGACGGCGTTCCGGGAACGGCTGGCGAACAGCGGAGTGACCTTTACCACGGTCACCAGGCCGGAAGGGCTCAGCGAGGCGCTATTCCATGCGTTGACCGAATTGCCCCGATCTAGATGGTTGCCGATACGTAATATTCCTCCTCGCGGCGCTGCGTTTGTCGGCCGTGCCGCCGTGCTCACCAAATTGCATGTAGGGCCACATACAGATCAGCCCGCAGTGGTGCACGCGTTGCACGGGATGGGCGGAGTCGGCAAGACGGCGCTGGCGGTCGAATACGCGCACCGCTTCGCCGCCGAGTTCGACGTGGCGTGGTGGGTACCCGCGAAGGAACCGGCGCTGGTGGCAGGCCACCTCGCCGAGCTGGCCGAGAAGCTCGACGAGGCCGACAACACCGTCTCACCGCCACGCCAGACGCCCCAGCTCGATCGGTTGTGGGAAATCTTGCGGGCCGCGGGCCGCTGGTTGGTGATCTATGACGACGCCGAGGACCCCGCGCCCCTGGCGCCCTACCTGAGCGGTAGTGGCGGGCAAATCTTGATCACTTCCCGCAATCCCGGCTGACACGATCTCGCCATCCCAATTCCGGTCGACGTGCTCGCCCGTGAAGAGTCGATCACGCTGTTGCGTCACCATGTCCCATCTCTGCCGGACAGCGACGCCGGACGGCTCGCCGACGCGCTCGGTGACCTACCACTAACCCTCGGGCAGGCCGGTAAGTACCTCGCGAACACCGGGATACGCCTCGACGACTACCTCGCTCTGCGCGACGAACGTGCCGCGCAGCTGCTGGCACGGGTATTACCGGTGGACTACCCGATCTCCCTGGCCGCCAGTTATCAGATGACGCTGGCGCAACTGGCCCAGGAACAGCCCGTCGCGTTGGAGCTGCTCAGCCTGGCCGCCCAGCTGGCCCCCGAGCCGATCCCGCGCACCCTGTTCACGGACCATCCTGGTCAGCTTCCGGCCACCCTCGCCACGACGGTCAATGATCCGCTGGACTTTGCCGATCTGATCCTGCTGCTGCACCAGCACGCTCTGATCCAGGTCGAACCCGGCAGCCTGTACCTACATGCCGCACTCCAGACCATTTTGCGCGCACATTCCCCTCTATCGGATATGTCCTCTATACCCGATATGTCTGCTATCGCGGTCAGATTGCTTGCTGCCGCCGTGCCAGCCGATCCCTGGGACGACCCACCGAGCTGGACGGCCTGGCGTGAGCTGCTTCCTCACGTACTCGCTGCCACCGATCACCGCCGCAGTCTCGATTCGGTCGGTGATGTCGTGGCCGGGCTGCTCGACTGTGCCGGGAGATACCTGCACGCTCGAGGGGAGCCGGCCGCCGCCCGGCCATGGTTCGAGCGGGCACTGCAGCTCTATCAGTCAACGCTGGGCGAGGACCACCGTCAGACCTTGGGCTCCGCGAACAACCTGGCTTTGAATCTGTGGGCGTTGGGCGACTACGAACAGGCTTGTATTCGGTACGAGGATGTGCGGGCCCGCAGCCGCCGAGTGCTGGGCGCGCATCACCCGGACACCCTCGTCTCGACCAGCAACCTGGCCGCCGCGTTGAGCGGGCTAGGAAAGCACCAAGATGCCTGTCGACTCCATGCGGAAATCCTGTTCTGGTCTCGGCAGACGCTGGGCGAGGACAACCCGCGTACCCTGACCGCGTCCGCCAATCTGGCGGCGGATTTGCGGGCCTTAGGCGAGTACGAGGCTGCCTACCGCTACGACCAAAACACCTTGGCCCAAACCAAACAGCTACTGGGTTCCGAACACCCACATACCGTTACCGCAGCCGTCAACCTGGCGGCGGACCTGCGGTCACTGGGCCGCTACAAGGAGGCGCGGCAGCTTGACCAGGATGCGTTGACATGGCGGCGTCAGGTGCTAGGCGGCGACCACCCGCACACGCTTATCGCGGCCAACAATCTCGCGGCAGATTTGCGGGCTTTAGGAAAGTACGACGCAGCTCGCGAGCTCGACAAGGAAACCTGGGAACGGTCCCAGCGGGTGCTGGGCGAGGATGATGCGCATACCCTCATTTCGGCTGACAACCTGGCTGCGGATTTGCGGGCGATAGGCCAGCATGAGGAGGCTGATCAGCTTGAGGCGGATACTCTGGCCCGTTCCCGGCGGATGCTGCACGGGGACGGATTGTTCAACCATGGCCCGCACCGAGATCTCGCAAGCGAATTGTGGAACATGGGCCGATTCGAACAGCAACGCGAACGCAGGATAAGGATATGGCGACGATTTGCACGGGCGGTGCCGGAGGAAACAGATGAGCGGTGACCAAAGCCTGTCGGGTCCGCTGGGGCAACCGGGAGGATATCAGGCCCGACAGTGGATGGCGGCCTTTCGCCGTGGTGACCGTGATACCTTCGACAAGGTTGTTTCAGACTTTGATTATCGTGTTGCCGCCTATCTGCTCAAGCGTGGTCTGCCCGCGCAACAGTCCGGTGAACTGGCGCGCGACACCCTCCGTGCCGCCTGGCGCAGGCTGCGCGCTGGTGAGACTCCGAAGGAGCTGTGGCCGTGGCTGGTGACGATCGCCGACGAACTGCTGATCAGACAATCTGATCACCTCGGCAGCAAAATGCCTGAGGGGGCAGCTGATATCGGTGATATTCGCTCTGCGGGGGCTCGCTCGGCGCTCGATGCATTTGCCGAGGCCGATTCGACTCGGGCTCAGCAAAGGATCGCGTGGCAGTACGCGGCAGACTTTGTCAAGTTCATGGATACCGTTGTCAAGGATCTGCCCCTCGAGTTGCGGAACGCTCTCAACGCGCTCCAAGCGCAGATCGAGCCTACGAGCCTTGATCCCGATCAACGCAATGACACCATTGCGATGATCGCACAAGAGCCCGTCGTTGACCAGACCGCGCACGGACGCGAAGCGCTCGATATGGTGCAACAGATCGCTGGGTTGCATTTCATGGCCCGGCCCGGAGGCCAAGACTGTGTCGGTTTCACCGCCTGCCTGATGCAGGCAGACTGGGAATACCGCCAGTTTGGCACGCAACTGCCCCCGCTACGCGAACACGTCAATACCTGCACCGAAGGAAACTGCCAACAAAGCCACACCGACGCCACCACACTGACCGGGCAACTACCTGCCGCGATCTTGTTCCTGATTTTGGATCTGTTGGAACACCGCCGTCAACTGGCGGAAATGTTCTGGGCCGTCGAATCATCTGCCAGCGCAGAACACAACCCCACGGCTGCGGCCGGACAAGCCAGCGCAATACCCGCAGCGCCCGCGGTCACCGACGCACCTCAGCTCGCTGAGACAGCGTCAAAATTGACGTCGTCGTTGACGTCGGTGGGGCCGACCAGCTCAGCGAGCGGGGCGGCGTTGATTCCGGTGGTGTTGATGCTGGGCTGCTCATACCAGTCCTGTCCAGCGGAGCGCATCAGCCGGGTGCCCCCCAGTAGTCCCAACTCGCGACGGTGATCTGTACTGGACTGGGCGAGGGCGAGGTGGTGCAGGATGTGGCGGCTGTCGGCGTGAAAAGGGTGTACGCGAGTGCCATGGCGTCGGCGGCAGCAACGCGACCAGCACAAACTATGTCCGGTTGGCGGTAGTGGGAGAGCGGTCAATCGGCCAGTGCAGCTCGAAGCGGGCACCACCGTCGGGGGCCTCGCCTGCACGGGCGGTGCCGCCGTAACGGCGCACCGTCTCGGCGACCAGGGCCAGGCCCAGACCAGTGCCCCCAGTATCGCGGTCCCGATCGTCCTGCACCCGGTGGAAGCGGTCGAACACCCGTTGCCGGTGCTCCGGCGGTATCCCTTCGCCGTCGTCGTCGACCAGTACGCGGAGCATTCCCGTGCCGGGCAGCACCGCCACCCGCACGGTGTGCCGGGCGTGGCGCACGGCGTTGGCCAGCAGGTTGTCCAGCACCCGGGCGACGTCGCTGGGCGCGGCATGCACCACCGCGGGCGCCGGCGCGGTCACCCGCACGGCGACCCGCCCCGGCCGGGTTCGGCCCACCGCATCCCGCGCTGCCGCGGCGAGGTCGATCGGCTGAGCGGGCAACCGCTCCCCCGCGTCCGCCCTCGCGAGGGCGAGCAGATCGTCCAACAGCGTCGAGAGCCGCTGCGCCTCGGTAGCGATGTCGGCCAAGGTCTCGGCCGCCAGCTCCGGGTCCGGGTGAGTCACCGCCACTTCGGCCTGGGCGCGGATCGCGGCCACCGGCGAGCGCAGCTCGTGCGCCGCATCTCCGGTGAACCGGCGCAGCCGCGCCGCCGCGGCGTCCCGGCGGGCCAGCAGGTCGTTGAGCGCCTCGGTGAGCACCCGTAGCTCGTCGCGCGCCGCGGGCAGCGGCAATCGGTCCCCGGCGGGCAGCGCTGCCGCCGCAACCCGCAGCCGGGCCACCGGCTGCAAGGCGAACCGGGCCGCCACCCAGCCCGCTGCTCCCATCGCCACTGCGGCCAGCACCGCGGCCATCGAAAGCACCGCCGCGGTCCGCCCGATCAGCACGGCATGGGCGATCGATTCGGTGCCCGCCACGACCAGCCGCTGCCCACCGTCCGGTACGCTCACCACCCACCCGAGCCAGCGTTTGGGACCCTCTCCGTGTCCCTGCCCCGCCAGGGGATACGTCCACGCGGGTAGCCCGGCCAGCAACCGGCGAACGTCCTGGCCGGCCAACGGTGTCGGCCCGGCACCGTCGACGGGCGAACCAGCCCGGTCGAGCACCCGAACCTCGACGTCACCACCAGCGGGCTGGGGTGCTGGACGCCCGGCCGCCACCGATGGTGCAGCCGTGGCCACCGCGGCGGCCAGCTCGCCGTCCAGCGCGTCGGACAGGGTTCGCTGTACCACCGTCGTCGAGGCCTTGGCCAGCAACAGGAACAGCACCAAGCCCACCACGGTGACCACCGCCGCAACCCGAAGCGGTAGCGGGCGGGCCGCCCACGCCCGGCGCACTCGGTTCATGGCCCGTCCTGCGCACCGACCACATAGCCGTGTCCCCGCACCGTCTGCAGCACAGCGCCCGCTCCGACGGTGTCCAGCTTGCGGCGCAGATACCCGATGTAGACCTCCACCACGTTGCGGCTGGCGGCTTGCTCACCACCCCACACGGCGCGCAGCAGGTCCTCCTTGCTCACCACACTGCCTGCCCGCCGGGCCAGCGCGTGCAGCACGGCAAACTCCCGGGGCGAGAGCTGCACCGGTTGGCCGGCCCAGCTCACCCGCCGCCGCGCCGGGTCGACCACCAGCTCACCCAGGGTGAGCACGACCTCCCAACTCTGCTCGGACTGCCTGCGCAGCACCGCGCGCAGCTGGGCCACCAGGACCACGAAGGAGAACGGCTTGACGAGATAACCGTCGGCGCCCAGATCCAGCCCGTCGGCCTGATCGACCTCACCGTCCTTGGCCGAGACCAGCAACACCGGCGTGCTCACCCCGGCCGCCCGCAGCCGCTCCAGCACTCGGTACCCGGAGAGCCCGGGCAGCATGATGTCCAGCAGCACCGCGTCGAAACTGCCGGTCAGCGCCGCGCGTAGCCCGCTGGGCCCGTCGGGGGCGGTGATGACCTCCATTCCCTCGGCACGCAGCCCCCGCTCCAGCGCACGCCGCACCCCCGGCTCGTCATCGACCACCAGCACCCGCGGGCTCACAGCGCACAGCATGCCCCCTGCCCGCCCGCACCGTCCCTGAGCCCGGATCCGCCGATCTGTTGTGTGTGATCTGCGGGTATAAGGACGCGGGTGCTGCCTGACCTGGAACGATGGATCTTGTCGAGGGATCTGTCGTCGAGGTCGAGGGAGCACCCGCGAGATGCAATCGTCCCATGCCGCGGCCGTGGTGGATGTCGCGTTTGATGATCCGAATCTGATCGCTGATGCGGGTTTGGTGCCGGTGGTCGCGCTGGCTGAGCAGATCGGTCTGCCCGGCCTGGTCGCCGAGCACGTCACGATCACTGGTGCGACCAACAGCGCCGGGGCGAACCCGGGCGCGAAGGTGATGTCGCTGGTGGCCGGGATGGTGGCCGGGGCGGACTCGATCGAGGACCTCGACCGGCTGCGTCACGCCGGGAACGTGGTGGTGTTCGACGAGATCCGCGCGCCCTCCACGCTGGGCGCCTTCCTGCGGGCGTTCACCCACGGACACGTGCAGCAACTCAACGCTGTGCTGCGCCAGACGCTCATCGGGCTCGCCGAGCGGGTCTCGCTTATGCCCGGCGCCGAGGAGGTGGTGTTCGTGGACCTGGACTCCACCCACCGTCAGGTGTACGGCTACCAGAAACAGGGTGCGGCCGTGGGCCGGTTACCGGGAAAGAAGACATTGCACCCGCTGATCGCCACCGCCTGCACTCCGATCGCCCGGCCGGTGGTGGTTGCGGTCCGGCTGCGCAAGGGCAAGGCCGCTGACGTGCGCGGAGCGGCCCGGTTCCTGGCCGAAGCGCTGAGCACCGTGCGAGCCATCGCCCCAGCCGCCCGGATCGTGGTCCGGGCTGACGCGAAGTTCTACACCGCCGACGTGGTGGCGACCGCGGCCCGCTACGACGCACACGTCTCGCTGACCACCGGCTCCAATCCCTCGGTGAACGCCGCGATCGCCCAGATCCCCGACACCGCGTGGACCCCGATTCACTACCCGGATGCCTTCGTCGATACCGAGACCGGCGAGCTGATCTCTGACGCCGAGGTCGCCGAGATCGGCTACACCGCGTTCACCTCGCGCCCCCAGCATCAGCAGGTGAGCGGACGGTTGATCGTGCGGCGGGTCAAGCGCCTCAACCCGACAAACGCTGCTGGGCAGGAGGGGTTGTTCGACGTGTGGCGCCACCACGCCGTGTTCGTCACCAGCCGGTTCGAGATACTGCAGGCCGAAGCCCAGCACCGCGGCCACGCCATCGTGGAACAGGTCATCGCCGACGCCGCCGCCAGCGCGCTGGCTCACCTGCCCTCGGGGTCGTTCCCGGCCAACGCGGCCTGGGCCGTGCTGTGGGCGATCGCGCACAACCTCACCCGCGCCGCCGGTGTCCTGGCCGGGGCCTTCCACGCCCGCGCCACCACCGCCACCCTGCGCACCCACCTGATCAACGTCCCCGCCAGGCTGGCCCGCGGTGCCCGCCGGGTGACCCTGCACCTACCCCAGCACTGGCCCTGGCAACCCGCCTGGGCCAACCTCCACACCGCGATCCACCGACCACCAACACGCACCGCCTGACCCGTCCTACCACCGCCACAAGGCCCGACCGAACAACAAACGTGGAAAAGCCGGCCAGACCGGCGGACACCTCACACCCAGACACGGCCAGCATCGACACCAAAGATCAACTCATTTCAAAAATGATCACCGAAATCCGCTCGGTGGATCCGGGCTGAGAGCACCATCGACACGATTCCGACCAGCAATGCCAGCACGTCCCTGCGCTCGGCACCGGCTTGGCCCGGCTCCCACAGATCAGCCGTCAGCTTCCAGCACACGACCGCGCCAGCCAATGCGAAGACACCGGCCGCCAACAACCACGATCGCCGCCACCTGGAGGAATTCCGCTCCACCACGGGCGTCATCATTCCTGATCCGATCGCTGCCCTGTGGCCAGTCCCCGGCATAAAGCAGTATCGACCCACTGACACAGGTCGATCATTCCTCGGTGCTGACACGCGTGCTTCCAGGCGCCGTGCTGATCGTGGACGGAGTCTTCGCGTTCCGTTCGGAGATCAGCCGCTACTGGGACTTTCGGATCCGGCTCGACGTCGACCCGGAAACTTCGGTCAGCCGGGGCGCGCAACGTGATCAGTATTGGGCCGGCTCCGAGGCCGAACCTTGCACCGAACCCGCTACCTGCCGGCCGAGCGCCGCTATCTTGCGGAGGTTGAGCCGGTGTCGTTGGCTGACGTGGTCATCGATAACACCATTTTCGAGCAGCCGAAAATCCTTCGACAGTAGCGCAGCCGTACTCATGCTCCCACTGCGTCAACCCGGTCAAGTAACCCAGAACCAAGATCTGCTTCGTGGGCCGGTACCCACGATACGAGGCACCCACCAGCCGTCAGGCCCCTGGACATATGTGAGACCTGGATGTCCGGCCCGGCGGGCGCTGTCCAATTCTGAACCGCGACCTTAAGGTGGGTAGTGGAGCAACGGGCTCCGCATGATGCGGAGAGTATTCGGACGCATACATTTCTCGGTCG
>JBOHHD010000494.1:0-7833 GCA_050700515.1 Pseudonocardiaceae bacterium | reverse complement strand
CGTGTGTCCTGCGCTCATGCACGGTGTGTCCTGCGCTCATGCACGGTGTGTCCGTCTCCCATGCCCGCACCCAACGGCGGGCCGACTGCGCAACCAATGCCGATACGACAGGATGGCACCATGGCGGAACTCTGGGACGACGAACAGATCAAGGATGCCCTGCCAGGGCTGACCGATTGGCAGCGCGAGGGCAACGCGATCGTGCGCACCGCGAAACTGCCCAGCTTCCCCGCAGCCATCGAGGCAGTCCGCGCGGTGGCCGACCTCGCCGAGGCACGCAACCACCACCCCGACATCGACATCCGCTGGCGCACCCTGACCTTCCGCTGCAGCACCCACTCGGCAGGGGGGATCACCGGCCAGGACGTCGACCTCGCCGGGGAGATCGATCGAGTGCTCGCCGACGCGACGCGCGGATGAGAGCTCACCGACGGCGCATAGTGCCCCCAATCAATGTGCGACAGTTTAACAACTGCGTTGCGAAATTTTGCTAGGATTTGCCGGTGTACGCCCGCTGGATTCGACCCCGGATCGAACGAGCTCTGCTTGACACGCCAGCCGTGTTCGTTGCAGGTCCCCGGCAAGCCGGCAAGAGCACGCTGGTCCGGCTCATCCGCCAGGACGGCTATGTCACGCTGGACCGGGCGACCGTGCGCGCCGGAGCGGGGGCGGATCCCGACGGGTTCGTCGCCGGTCTGCCAGTTCCGGTTGCGCTCGACGAAGTGCAGCGGGTGCCCGATCTCCTGCTGGCGATGAAAGCCGAGATCGACGAGCATCGCCAACCGGGCCGGTTCCTGCTCACCGGCTCGGCGAACGTGCTGCTGCTGCCGACGGTCGCGGATGCGTTGCCCGGTCGGATGGAGATCATCGAGCTGTGGCCATTGTCCCAGGGAGAGATCGAGAACCGGCCCGAGAGCTTCGTCGATGCGGTCTTCGAGACGGGGATGCCCGCAGCCGTGGCCACTCGGATTGACCGTGACGAGCTGTTCGATCGAATCCTGCGCGGCGGCTTTCCGGAGTTGTTAGAGCGTCCGGTGGATCGGCGTTCGGACTGGTTTGAGTCTTATCTGACCGCTGTGGTCGAGCGGGAAGTTCGCAATCTGTCCAATGTGGGCAATGTGACCGATCTGACGGTGATGATCCAACTGCTCGCGGCGCGTGTTGGGTCACTGTTCAATCTCGCTGACGTGGCGCGAAGCGTAGGACTTGCGCACAGCACGGCACGAAACTACCTCGGCCTGCTCCGAGCCGTCTTTCTGGTGGTCGATGTGCCCGCTTGGACAACCAGCCTCACGACGCGAATCGTGCGGGCACCGAAGCTGCTCCTGGCCGATAGTGGGCTGACCGCTCACCTGCTGGGCATAGAACGTAAGCGCTTGGCAACCGACCCTCACCTCGTGGGTGGGCTGCTGGAGGCATTCGTGGCGATGGAGCTGCGCAAGCAGATCAGCTGGAGCCGCATTCGGCCGAGCCTGGCTCACTTCAGGACTCGGGGTGGCGACGAGGTCGATCTGGTGCTGGAGGCGCGAGACGGCGCTCTGGTCGGGGTCGAGGTCAAGTCATCCGCCACGGTCCGCAGCGGCGACTTCGCCGGCCTGCGTGCGCTCGAAGAGATCGCCGGAAACCGCTTCCGACTGGGCATCGTGCTGTACACCGGCGCGGACGTCGTCTCGTTCGGACCCAGATTGATCGCCGCACCGGTATCGATGCTCTGGTCCTGACGCCTTGATGTGCTGACGACACTTCGCCGCCGAGCAGCTAACCGTTATCGACCGCTTCTGCTACAGAATGTGCAGCATGGGAGTGTTGCGTTCCCGTCGCCGGGCCGTAGTCGCCGGCGTGGGCCTACTCACCACCGTGGCTGCGGCCACGGCATGGATGCTGGCGCAAGACACTCGCGGCGCGGAACTGGCAACCGTACTGGGGTTACCCGTGGCGATCGCTGGGCTGCTGGTGGCGCTAATCGGTACTCGGTCCGATTCAGACAGCGCTGAGCAGCTGCTACTGGCCGCCCGGCGGCTGGCTCGAGATGTCCGTGGCCTGGAGACCGGCGTGCTGGCCCGGCTGATGGCTGACACCGGCGACCCCGCACCGGCGGATCTGTCGTTTGCCCAACCTGCGCAGATCTATTGGCGCACCGATGGCGGCGACCGACGCGGAACACTGAACGAGGTCAAAGCGTATTACTGGAGTTTGAACCGTGGTCGATTGGTCGTGCTAGGCGAGCCAGGCGCAGGGAAAACAATCCTAGCGATCAAGTTGGTCCTCGACCTTGCGGCAGCGGTGTTGGCCACCCTCGACAATGTCCGCCCCTTCCCTCGAGTGCCGGTGCGGCTGAGCCTTCCGTCGTTCGACCCCGGCGACGTGGACTCGACGACCAAGGTGATATCGACCCGGCTGGACATCTGGCTGATTCAACACCTGGTAACGGTATTCGGGTTGTCCGGGAAGGTCGCCCGCGCGCTGGTGACCGACGGATGGATCCTTCCAGTGTTCGACGGGTTGGACGAGATGGACATGGATGACACCCGCCCGTTGCGCGCCGCAGCGGTGGTTCGCGCGCTCAACCACACCTCGGCAGGTGGTTTGCGCCCGGTGGTGATCACATGCCGGACCAGTTATTACCGGCAGCTCAGTACGGTGCCCGACGCCGTTGATGACGCCCGGCCCGCCGAACCCAAGGCCACTCAGCGCGAGGTCGTTCAGGACGCCACAGTGGTGGGCGTCGAGCCGCTCACCGTTCAGCACATGGTCGACTATCTGACCTACCGGTTCCCTGATCCCGCTAACTCGGCCTGCATCGAATCCCGGTGGCGTCCCATCACCGACCGGATCTCAGCCAGTCGCAGCGGGGATCCGCTGGTCGCCGCCCTTGGCTCACCATTACGGCTGTTCCTCACGGTCACCAGCTACCATCACGACGCCAGCAAGCCCGATGAACTGACCAGATTGAACACCGCTGGCCAGATCGACGATTACCTGTTCGTCCGACTAGTCCCAGCAGTAATCGAGCAGCATCCACCAACGGGCTGGGAGTACTCAACTGCGACGGTAACCCGGTGGTTGACCACGCTGGCGCGCCATCTCAATTGGCAAGGCCGGCACGGCGACTCCTCCAGTGACCTATGGCTCCATTTGCTGTGGCCAGCCGCCGGAGAACGCGCTCCACGCTACACCGCCGCTGTACTCATGGCTACAATAGCCGCCACACCGTACCTTACAGTCGGCGTATTCGGTCACTGGACCGTGCTGTACGTATTCATGGTGGGTACGATCGTCGTAGTAGTGGCTTGGAGAGCGTCACGACGTACAGTCGATCTGCGGCGGCTCGACCTCAGTGCCTTACACACGTCCTCCGGGCGACAGCGAATCAGACGATTATTCGTGATCGGGGGTAAATTTTGGTTCAAGATCGGTCTTGCATTCGGGTCCCCCCTCGGGTTCGCATTCGGGTTCGCAGAGGAAGACCTGGGGTCTTCCGTGGGACTTATGACGGGGCTCGGGGTGGGGGCCATGCTCGCGACCGCGTTCGGGTTGGCGGGTGGACTCACGAACGCGCTCACGACGCACCCACCGGCTATCGATCGTCCCGCTCAGTTGGTTCGGCAGGGCGTGGTCCATCTCGCCGCTGTGGTCACGGCGGTGGGACTCTCAGTGGGACTCATAGTCGGGCTCATGCTGGCGCTCCTGCTCAGCCTCCTGGTCGGATTCATGCTCGGGCTCACCAGCGGACTCGTAAACGGGCTTGAGTGGGTGCTCGTATTCGGGGTCCCAGTCGGATTTTTGTTCGTGGCCAACTCGCCGTGGCCGCGGTACATGGTCGCCACAATGATCCTCGCTCGCCGAGGAGATCTACCGAGAAGGCCGGCGGTGTTCCTAAATTGGGCCTATGGGGCGGGGCTGATACGCATGTCCGGTATTGCCGTGCAATTCCGGCATCGGGAGTTCCAAACCTGGCTTACTACCCGCGACTAGCCAGTCGACGGCCGCGCAACCGGAGTACTCAACACTGGCGCGACGGACACGGACGAAAAAGGGACGCGGAATTCTTCGACGTAATGGCTCGGCCGACCGTTTCGTGCAGGCGGCAGGTTAAGGGATTAGGGCACCTGTCCCACAGCGGGCGCCCGCAGCATCACAATGAGAACAACCCGATGCGCATACGGCAACGACGCATATACAAGATTGACTCGAGGGCAATCAAGCGGTGTGGTTCACTGGCCCTGTAGGTAGGTTTGAGAAACCTTCGCGTCACGTCCGGTACAAGGTCGCGCACCGGGAGGTAATCGTGAACGATCTGGAGCCGGCGGTACGCACTCGCGAGCTCGGCGAAGGGCTGCGCCAGGACATGGAAAAGGTCGGGCTGACCAGCAAGCAGGTCGCCCACCTACTCGGCTGGCCGCAGAGCCAAGTGTCCCGGCTGCTCTCCGGCAAACGCAAGGCCAGCCCACTGCAAGTCACCGCGTTGCTCGCGGTGTGCCGGGCCACCGGCGCCGAGCGGGAACGGCTGCTGGCCCTGTGCCAGGAACAGCACACCCCCGGCTGGCTCCAGCAGCACGGCTCCCCAGTTGCCCGAACAGCCCCTCACCCTGATCAGCCACGAGAACAAGGCGGTCGCGATCAGTGAGTTCCAGTCGATGATGGTGTCCGGCCTGTTGCAGACCGGCGACCACGCCCGGGCTCATGCTGCGGATGTCGAGGCGGTCCCACTTCACGCTGCGGGTCGGGCCAGCCGCGATCAGCGCGCACACCGGACTCGCCGGGCATTTCATGCTGATGGAGTTCACCAAATTCAAACTGGTGGCCTACCTGGAGAGCCAAACCTCCTGCCTATTCCTGGAGCGTCCGGAGGAAATCGCCGCCTACCGGCACATCCTGGCGATGCCGGCCGAGACCGCCCTGGGTGAGGGAGAATCGCACGAGCTGATTGCCCCCCTGGCAACCGAGCTCTATGCGGATCGAGAGAACCATGTGACCGCGCCTGAGCCGGACGACACCGTCTGACACACCAGCAGCTACAGCCCCAACGGCGACGCCTGCGTCGAGGTCGGCCGGCGCACCAGCAGCTACAGCGGTTTTAACGGTGACTGCGTCGAGGTTGTGCCCACATCGGCGGATGTGCTGGTCCGCGACTCCAAGAACCGCACCGGCCCCAGCCCCGCCTGGCGCGCCTTCCGCACCACACTCACTCACTGACCGCGACCCTGCACTGCGGGCCGGTGCAGCAGACTGGCGGCATGAGCGCAGACCCGAGGCTGCCGCCCGGACCGCCGGCCGCAGCACCCGCTGAGAAGAACAGCGCTGCGTCGGACCCCAGCACGGACCCGTACCGGTGGCTGGAGGAGGTGACCGGCGAGCGGGCGCTGTCCTGGGCGCGGGAGCGCAACGCTGAGGCCGTCGCGGAGCTGACCGGCGGGTCCCGGTTCGAGGCACTGCGCGCCGAGCTCCTCGAGGTGTTCGACTCGACGGACCGCATCCCCTACATCAGCCGGCGTGGCGACTACCGGTACAACTTCTGGCGCGACCGCGAGCACCCCCGTGGCCTGTGGCGGCGCACCACGCTCGCCGAGTACCGCAAGGACCGGCCGAACTGGGAGATCCTGCTCGACGTGGACGCGCTGGCCCGCGACGAGGACGAGAACTGGGTCTTCGGCGGTGCGCAGTGCCTGCGGCCGGACTACCGGCGCGCGCTGATCTCGCTGTCGCGCGGCGGCGCGGACGCGGAAGTGGTGCGGGAGTTCGACCTCGAGCGTCGCGAGTTCATCGCCGACGGTTTCAGACTGCCCGAGGCGAAGTCCAACGTGAGCTGGATCGATGCCGACAGCATCTACGTCGCCACCGACTTCGGCCCGGGAACACTCACCACCTCCGGGTATCCGCGCACCGTCCGGCAGTGGCGGCGCGGCACCCCGCTGGCCGAAGCCGAGCTGGTGTACGAGGGCAAGCCCGATGACATCAGCGTGTCCGCCTACCGCCAGCACACCGAGGGTTTCGAGCGCGACTTCGTCCGGCGAGCGCTGGAGTTCTACCGCTCCGAGCGCTACCTGCGTTGCGGTGACCAGCTACGCCGGGTCGAGGTGCCCGAGGATGCGATCATCGGCGTGTACCGGCAGTGGCTGCTGATCGAGTTGCGCAGCGAATGGGCGGTCGGCGAGACGTACCCGGCGGGCTGCCTGCTGGTAGCCGACTTCGACGAGTTCATGGCCCGCGGTGCCGCCGACGCGGCCCTGCGGGTGCTGTTCACCCCCGACGAGCGCACCTCGCTGGCCGGCAGCAGCTGGACCCGCCACCACTTGATCCTCGATGTGATGCACGACGTGGTCAGCCACCTCTCGGTGCTGACACCGGCGCAGGACTGGCGGGCCACGCCGCTGACCGGCACCCCGCCGCTGTGCACCGTGGGCGCGTGGGGCACCGACCCGGACACCGACGACGAGTACCTGATCGACGTCGACGGTTTCCTGACCCCCTCCACTCTGGCCATCGGGACCATCGGTGCCGGTCCCCCCGTGGTGCTCAAGCAGGCACCGTCCTTCTTCGACAGTGCCGGTCTCGCCGTGCACCAGTACTTCGCGGTCTCCGACGACGGCACCCGGGTCCCGTACTTCGTGGTGGCGCCCGGCTCAGCCGTGCCGCCCGGCGGCTGGCCCACCCTGCTGCACGGCTACGGCGGCTTCGAGACCTTCCTCCAACCCGCCTACGGTGGTGCCCGGGGTCGGGCTTGGCTGGCCCGCGGCGGCTGCTACGTCATCGCCAACATCCGCGGCGGCGGCGAGTACGGCCCCCGCTGGCATTCCGCCGCGATCAAGCGTCACCGCCACCTGGTCTACGAGGACTTCGCCGCCGTGGCGCGGGATCTGATCACCCGCGGCCTCACCACACCGCCCCGCCTCGGTGCCCGGGGCGGCAGCAACGGCGGGCTGCTCGTGGGCGTGATGCTCACCCATTACCCGGAGCTGTTCGGCGCCCTCGTGGCATCGGCTCCGCTGCTGGACATGCTGAGATATCACACCCTGCTGGCCGGTGCCTCCTGGATCGCCGAGTACGGCGACCCCGACGACCCGGCCGAACGCGAGCACCTGCTGCGCTTCTCCCCCTACCACCAGCTGCGCGCCGACCGCCGCTACCCGCCAACCCTGCTCACCACCTCGACCCGCGACGATCGCGTGCACCCCGGACATGCCCGAAAGCTGGTGGCGCGGATGCGCGAATACGGTCTTCCGGTCACCTACTACGAGAACATCGAAGGCGGCCACAGCGGCGCGGCGGACAAAAAACAGGCGGCATTCATGTCCGCGCTGACCTACGAGTTCCTCTGGCGCCACCTTTCGAGCTGACCCCCATTGTTCCCACGCGGCCCGCGTCGGCGGTGAACGCCTTGGCCGCCAGGGGGCAACGCCGAAACTTATTCAGGAAGTTCAGTATCAGCAAACGCCCCGCATCGTCAGCTTGAGCAGGAGAACGTTCCCTCCGCGCACGTGGTAACACGCCGCGCGAGGAAAACGAAACCCCTAGTAGAGCACGCACAGCAAGCAGCCTCGGACCCAGGCGAAGACTGTTCCGACGAGCTGTACGGCTGGCGGGCGGCCGGGAGGGCAGCAGCTATGGATTGGCAGTTCGCGCAGATACTGATCCTGATCGCACTCGTCTTGTTGGTGCGTCACGAAATACACCTGCGGCGCTATCCGGACGTGGCGTGCCGCCGCTGTAAGGGAGCGGCACGCAGGAAGAGCACGAGCCTGTTCGGACGGCCCGTGTCCGGCACCTGCCGGAGCTGCGGTGGAAGTCCATGGTCCCCGCGACGGGGAGCTGGATAGCGTCGATACTCCAACG
>JBOHHD010000493.1:0-2721 GCA_050700515.1 Pseudonocardiaceae bacterium | reverse complement strand
GCCGCGGTCTGCTCCTGGGTCTCGCGCAAGGCCAGCCGGGCCGCCCGCAGCAGCGGGTTCGGCTCTCGTGTCCCACTCATGGCGGCAACGTAGTACCCGCAGAGTAATCAGATGATGTTGCCGGGTTATCCGCCGGGTACGGACTGCCGGGATCCGGATTATCCGATTAGCTGATCTGATGTTTGACTTGTGCCGGTGACACCGTGAGATCACTACACCGGCAAGGAGTCATCATGACCGTTCTTCATGAGTAGGTCGCTACCGCATCGCGGCGTTGCTCCGTGCCACGATCAGTATCGACCACCTTCTCGGTTCCCGGATGTCACGTCGGTGCTGTCCGCGCGTCGAGAGGGTGACGTCTGGGATTTCGACCCGGTGGGACCAGCTAATCCTCTGACCTGGCCCCGCCGGGCTCCGCGCAGCGCCGGACCCAATGCCATGGAAAATGATGACGACCATCACCGTCGAAAGGTGAACGATGTCTGTGACCATGGCGATCCTGGACGGCTATACCGTGGAGCCCAGCGGCCTCGGTGTCCCGCCGTACCTGTCGACTTATGTGCGTGCGGCGTACTCGGCTCTGCGGAAAGCAGACCCGTCTGCTGACGTACGATATTTGACCATCGACGATGTGCGCTGGTGCCGCAACGGTGGCGCACCGTCCATCGCACCGCCACAGTCGGACCCTCGTACTTACTCCGCGACCGTGAATCGTGATCGGGCGATCCAGATCTTGGTGGATGCGACTGTTGTGGTGGTCGTAGCCGGCGACAAGGTTCCGTCGGTGCACCTACATGCCGAGAACGCGACGGCCGACGAACTTGTCCAGGCGCTGGCCGGTGTCTGCGGGAACCGAGTCCTGGTTGGCCCATTGGCTACCTACGTGCTGGCCGAACCGGCCGCCTATGCAGGTCTGTTCGATGCTATCCATACTCATACGGTCACATCCGGGAACCTGTTGTGTGGAAGCACAGAACCGGCTTCCTACGGTTGCCTCCGTGCCGACCTCGATTCCTATGAAGGACTCGTCGCTCAGCTGTGCTGGTGTCCGATCGTGGAGATCGAGCTGTACCGTGGCTGCACTCGCCGTAAGTTCTGCAGCTTCTGCACCGAGCCAGTCAAGGCACCACTCGTCGATTTCCGGACCGTTGACGACATCCTGAACGAGGTCGCGCGGTTAAGCGCAGCCGGCGTCCGCAACTTCCGTCTCGGCCAGCAGGCATGCTTCTTCTCCTATCAGAACCGCGACGTCGATGCGGTCGAGCGACTACTTGCCGGAGTCCGCGCGCTCTGCCCTGATCTCGAAGTACTGCACATCGACAACGCTGATCCCTTGGCTGTTGCCTCTCCGAACGGGTTTCGCATCGCCCGCCATGTCACCACTTACTGCACTGAGGGTAACTGCGCTCCGATGGGTGTGGAGACGTTCGATCCCACTGTCGTCGAACGCAACCTGCTGACTTGCACTCCCGAGATCCTGGTAAGAGCAGTAGAGCACATCAACCAGGTCGGCGCCTGTCGTGGTCCGGGTGGTCTGCCCGCGTTCTTGCCGGGCCTGAACCTCATCTACGGGCTTCCCGGCGAGACCCCTGCTACACATCTGGCGAATCTTGCCTGGCTGCAACGGATCTATGATGCCGGGCTGCTGTGCCACCGCACCAATGTCCGGCAGGCACGGGCGTTCCCCGGAACGCCTCTTGCGAAGCGATGGACGACGCAATCAGCGCCGGCGGTCGAGCACTTTCTGGCCTGGAAGGCCGACATCGACCGTATCTGGGACGAGCCGATGAAGCGGAAGGTGTATCCTCTGGGTCTGCGGCTCACTGGCTTGCACTCGTTCTTTGTCACCGAACTGGGAACGTGGTACCGCCGGTTGGGTTCCTACTCGATCCAGGTTGTCGAGGAGGGGACCGCCGTACCGCTCTACGACACGGCGGACGTCACGGTCACCGGACACGCCGCGCGATTCCTCTATGGTGAGCGTCGTGTGTCCTCCTGACTCCGTGACTGCCGTGCTTGACGAGGCATATACTGCCTTGGTCGGTACCATTCACGTTGGCATGCTCGTCCCGTGGGCAAACACGGTCGTGGAAGCTGAACTGCCCAGACTCGGGCTGCATCGTGTTGTCTTTCACTACGCTCGACTGGTCCCCGCCAGCCACACCACCAGCCTCGATCAGCGGTTTCTGCAAGAGCTGAACGCGGCAGTCCCAGCAGCATTGAGCGAACTGTCCCGGCTTCCGCTGGCTGGGACGTTGCTCGCCTGCACCTCCGCCGGATTCACTGAGGAGGGATGCTCGCTCCCAGTCGTGAGTGCTTTTGATGCTCTCGTCACGACGCTGAGCCGGATGTCGGTCGACCGGATCGTTCTGGTCGCACCGTACCCGCGCTGGCTCATGGGGATCGAGGCTCGCGCGTTCATGCGCCGGGGAATCATTGTTCTCGCTCAGTCGAGCTTGGACCGTGACGACGAGTACTCTCGAGTCAGCCCCGCAGAGATTCGGAGTCTGCTTGCCCGGATCAGCCCCGCTGAGCTTCCTGGTGCACAAGCCATCGTCCTGTCCTGCACGGGTTGGCCCACGCTTGACTTGCTCGGTGAACTCGAAAAAAGCTTCGGCATCCCCGTGCTGTCCTCTAACCTCGCGCTGGCGATACGTGCGATGAACAGTAAGGAGATGGGGATAGTATGAAAGTGACGAAACCCGATTCTCGGTTATCTGC
>JBOHHD010000492.1:0-4659 GCA_050700515.1 Pseudonocardiaceae bacterium | reverse complement strand
ACACAGACTCGTGCAGATAGAAGGTGAAGCGCGCCGGACGGTCCCGGCTGAACAGGCTTTGGCGGGCCAGTCAGGCAGCCACCCGATCGTTCACCTCGTCGGCCGGGACATTAGCGACATTGCTGATCACCGCGCGGGCATACTCCCCGGTCTGTAACAGGCCAGGCACGAGCATCGGCTGAATGTGGGCGTAAACCACGGCTTTGTCCTCATGGTTGATCAGCGTTCTGAGTTGCTTAGGCAGGCGGGAGCCGTGCTGCTGGAGCCAGCCCGGAGTGTCCTGTTCCCGGCACAGCGCTAACATCCGGTCCCGCTCCGGGCACTTAACCCGGCACACGCCCAGGAACGCCGCGACGTCCACCTCGGTGGCGCCGCGCTTGCCCGACAGCAGCCGTGATACCCAGCTCGGTGACCAGCCGAGCAGGTGCGCGGTCCGCCGGCCGTTCAGCCCCGCATCCTTCATCAACTTGCGTAGTCCCTCGCCGAGCTCCCGGCCACGAATCGTAGAGTCTCCCTGGCGCATGGTTACCTCCCGCCGGAGACCTTAAACTCACATGGCGCAGTACTCCAACAACTTGTCGTTGAATAGCGCATGTGCTTGCCCCCGAAGCAATTTCTTGCGTGCCCTCGAAGCAAGAGGTTGTCTTATGATCTGCGAGGCAATGGGCCTGGCCGACGATGGGGAGGTATCCGATGAGCGCGCTCTCACCACTGCTCGCCGACGCTTTCGAGCTGTTGCAACGGATCTCGACGCCCACCTGGATGAGGCGGAGCTCCTGCCCAGCAAGGCCAAGGAGTGGACCGATGAGGACATCGAGACCGCGCGCACGCTGATCCCCGACCTGGTGATCGTCATCCGAACGCTGCTGTTCGAACACCGGATACGGGCCAGCGGAGACTGCCAGATCTGCGCCTCAGCGTGGCCCTGCCCGGTGCGACCTCGATCCACGCCCTGCTGAAGGACCCACGAACCCAGTCCGTCGAGCTGACCGCTCCAGCGCGCGGTTCGCAGTGATCCGGGGCGGTTCACCGTCGCCACCACCCTGGTCCGCCCTACCGCCTATCCTCTCCCGGTGGGTTCAACACGCAAGGCGCAGCTCGACGCCATGGCCGAGCAGGCCACGATCGACTGCTACAACGAGAGCGAGGAAATCACCGGTTTCTTCACCATGATCGACCAGAACCTCACGGTTCCGTTCGAGACGCAGGTGTTGGGCGTGCGCGTCCTGGTGGAGGGAGTTGACCAGACCGAGGACGACCAGATCGTCGCCATCTGCCGGCGTGGCCGGCACCGCCAGTCCATCCCGATCCTCGACCTCCCCCTGCCCACGCCCCAGCCAGAAGGGTCGGACTGGATCGACGCCTACCGCCACTGGCTGGGGTGAGTGAGTACCAGTACTACGAGTTCCTGGCGGTGGACCGGCCTCTGGACGAGCGGCAGGTCGACGAGCTGCGCACGCTGTCGACCCGCGCCCGGATCACCCCGACGAACCTGGTCACCGGGGTAACCCGCGCAAGCTGATGGAACGGTACTTCGACGCTCGACTGCTCGATCTGGAGACAGCCGCACGGTACTGTCCCGGGGACTCGGCGGATTGCTGAGCCAAGGGCGATGCGTTCGACTCATGGTTGGAGCGTGAGTTTCCGGCCGTGACGTTTGAGCGCTTTGCCGATGACGCGGTGGTGCACTGTGTGACCGAGTGTCAAGCCCGAGAAGTATGGACTGGGTTGTCCGCGAGGATGGACAGCGTCGGGCTGCGGTTGCATCCTGACAAAACCAAAATCGTCTATTCTAAGGACAGCAATCGGCGGGCTGATTTCGAGTGCACGTCGTTCACGTTCTTGGGGTATGCGTTCCGTCCACGGGTGTCACAGTCGGGCAGGGACGGCAGCATCTTCACGTCGTTTCAGCCGGCGATCAGTCCGGTGGCCCTTAAGGACAAGAGCCGGCAAGTCCGTCGAGGGCGGATCCACAGGCGCACCACGACAAACCTGGAAGAGCTGGCTGAGTGGATCAATCCAATCGTGCGCGGTTGGATGAACTACTATGGTGAATTCAACCGGGTTGAAATGCACTCCCTCCTGCGCCGCATCAATACCTACCTGATGCGGTGGGCACGCAAGAAGTTCAGACGACTACGCGCATTCAAAAGATTCAAGATCTGGTGGGATAGATTGGTCCAGCGAAAGCCTGATCTCTTCACCCACTGGGCATGGATGCGCGCGTTCTCCTGGATTGGATGAGAGCGGAATGACGGGAGACTGTCACGTTCCGTTCCGTGGGAGCCCAGGGACGAAATTCCCCTGGGCGACCCGACTACGACTCCTAAGCGTTGATGAACGTCGAGAGCCAACTGAAGGTGGCACTCGAACGCGGCAGCTGCATCTTCAGCGCGGCCGAGCAGGACGAGGCACATGCCGAGCCGCTGATAGGAGACGGATAGGTCGCGTTGGTAGTCGGCGCGGCCGGGTTCGGCCCGGGCGCGCTGGGTGAAGGTGTCGACGAGGTGGTGGTACCGCTCTACCGCTTCGTCGGTGAGGCCGAGTGCGACCAAAGCCGAACCTTCGTGATCGACGAACAGCGAGTAGGCGTGGTGGTCTAGCGGCAATGTCGCGAGCACGTGGGCGGTGAACGACAACCGCTGCAGATTTGAGGATTGGGCCAGGAAGCTCGCTACTTCGGCGGCCTGATCCCACTCCTCGGTGTCGAGGAAGTTCTGGGTTGCCTCGATTCCCTCCGCGACGTCGCGTCTGGCTTCGGCGAGGCGACGGAGGCGCAGCTCACCGGCTCGTTGGCAGCGGCGGCGATAATCGTCGGGCGGCTGGCTCTCGCGCAAGCCCTCGGCGGTCCAGCGGTGCACCCACAGCTCCTGATCACTGCGCACTACCGAGGAGAGATCGGCGAGGCGTTGCGCGGCGCGGGTGATGACCGTGGCATCGAATCCGGAGTCGGCCAGGCTCGTCGCGAGGTCCGACACCTCCACCGGCACGCTGGAGACCGCGGTCTGCAGGAGTACCTCCCGCTCGGCGTCGTCGAGCGTGGCGAGCAGCACCTCGAGGCAGATGTCCCGCGCGCCGAGCTGGACGGCCACCGCCACGTGCTCGCGCAGTTCCCGGTCCTGGGTCACGTCGACCTCGTGCGTGTCGGCCAGCTCATGGAACGTGCGACGGACCCGATCGGTGCTCACACCGCACCGCAACAGCGCGTCGAGGAACTCCAGGACGCGAGGATGCTCGCCGACCAGCCGGTGCACCAGGGCGGCGTCCTTCTCGGGCAGCGAACGCAGCCCCGTCAAGCGCAGGAACAGCCGGCGGGTCTCACTCGACGACAGTGGCCCGATGCTGACCTGCCGGAACAGACCCGGTAACCCGGGTGGCGGGTATCGGCAGGTCACGAGCAGTTTGCCGGTGGCGCAGGACTCGGCGAGCCGCTCGATCACCGTCGATGTCCCTTCCTCGGCGAAGCCACCACCGTCGGGCGTGAGGTTGTCCTCGAAGTTGTCCAGCACCAGCAACACCGGATGCAGCCGCAGCATCCGTTCGAGAAACCGCAGCCGGGCGCGATCGTCGGCCGGAAGATCGGCCAGCTGCTCGCCGAGGGCACGTGCCCAGGTGTGGTCCGCGGCGGGCAGGTCAACCAGCAACGCGGCGCAGAGCGCCTCCAGGCTCCACGTCCCGGTGATCACCGAGCACACCCAGCCTGTTTCTGTGAGCCGGGCCATCACCCGTCCGGCAATACTGCTCTTGCCCACCCCGCCGATACCGGTGAGCACGACACTGCTGGAGTCACTGTGCTCGCCTCGCAGCGCCCGCAATGTCTCGCGCAGCTCCACCCGGCGTCCGATCAGCTCGCCCAGGGGGAGCGCGGATACCACATCTGTCGCCAGATGCACAGGACGCTGACGCAAGGGCGCCAGGTCGAGGTCGCTGTCGATGAGCGGTCCGTCCTCGGTGGCCGTCAGCGTCGCCGTCGCCCACTCGGTGCTCGGGCGAGCTGCCGCGTCGTCGCCATCCTGGTGTGCCAACGCCTGCCGGGCACGGGCCAGCGCCACCCCGGCCCTCGGGAAAGCGGGAACAGAAAGCTGACGGTAGAAGGCCGCGGCCAGCTCGGTGGCGTAATGGTCCGTCACGGGTGCCTGCATGGCGATCACCCGGGGAAGCCCCAGCCGGTGCAGCGACAGCGCCAGTCCTTCGGCATCGCCGACGCCGCGACACGAGGACAGAACACCAGCGGGACGACGCTTCCCGCAGTCCGCAGCGCGGTGGCGAGATCAGCGGCGCTGGTGGGGATCGGGGCGCCGTCCTCGTCCTCCAGCTCGATTCCGGTCTCGTTTCCGTGCCCCGAAAGGTGCAGCACGTGGTACTCATCCTCGTCCAGCGCCTCGGCGATCGTGTCGGCGTTGGCGACTTCCAGGATGCGCACCTGGGCGCGCTCATTACGCACCGCCCGGACACCGCGTCGAGGATCGACCCCGTCTCGGCCTCGATGTCCAGCCGGGCCTGCGGCGTCTTGTGCTCATCCGGCGCACCGACCGCCACCAAGATCTTCAGCGGTCCGGGGGCGGGCGGCACCGGGGCGGGAGGTTGGCCGAGCACGCAGCGGTCGTACCAGGCGTCCACCTCGTCCTGGGACAGCCGTTCGGCGAAGGTATCCACCAC
>JBOHHD010000491.1:0-3224 GCA_050700515.1 Pseudonocardiaceae bacterium | reverse complement strand
CGTCGGGATCGGTGATGAGATGCCCGCAGCGCATGTGCTGCGACTGCGCGCCGAACTTCCGTTGTGTGCTCAGGAGTTGGCGTCGTCAGTACTGCGACAGCTCCGGATGCGCAAGGACAGTGCCGAGATCGCCGCGCTGACCACCGCCGGCGAGGCGATCGATCGTGTGCACGCGCGGATGGGGGAGTGGCTGCGGGTCGGGCGCACCGAAGCCCAGGTAGGTGCGGACATCGCTGCCGCGATCGTCGCGGAGGGTCACACCTCGGCGGCGTTCGTGATCGTGGGCTCCGGCCCGCACGGAGCCAGCCCGCACCACGACGTCTCGCAGCGAGTGCTCCAGCCCGGGGACGTAGTGGTCGTCGACATCGGCGGGCCGACTCCGCAGGGCTACTTCTCCGACTGCACCCGCACCTACAGCCTGGGCGAGCCGGCACACGCCGACGTGGCCGCCACCTACGCGGTGCTCCAGGCCGCGCAGGACGCCGCGGTAGCCGCCGTCGCACCGGGTGTGACCGCACAGGAGGTGGACGCCGCCGCCCGTCACCCGATTACCGATGCGGGCTTCGGCGAGCGGTTCATCCACCGGACCGGCCACGGCATCGGTCTGGATGTTCATGAGGAGCCCTACATCGTGGCCGGCAACGACCTGGTGCTCGAACCGGGAATGGCGTTCAGCATCGAGCCAGGTATCTACCTGTCGGGCCGCTGGGGTGCCCGTATCGAAGACATCGTGGTCGTGGGAGAGGACGGGGCGACTCGGCTGAACCATCGTCCGCGTGAACTGGTGGCGTTGCCGGTATGACCGCCGCGCTGGAACCCACCGATACGGCCATCGTCCGCGCGCTGACCGTCGATGGACGGCTCAGCTTCACCGATCTCGCCGAGCAGGTGGGGTTATCGGTCTCTGCGGTGCACCAGCGGGTGCGACGGCTGGAGCAGCGCGGTGTGCTCCGCAGTTACACCGCTCAGGTCGATCGTGAAGCGGTGGGCCTGCCGCTGACCGCGTTCGTTTCGCTCACCCCCTTCGACCCGGCCGCTCCGGACGACTATCCACAGCGGCTGGCACATCTGCCGGAGATCGAGTCCTGCTACTCGGTGGCCGGTGACGAGTCCTACATCCTCACCGTGCGGGTGGCCTCGCCACGAGCGCTGGAGGACCTGCTGCGCCGTATCCGGGAGGCCGCCAACGTCGCTACCCGAACTACGGTGGTGCTGTCCATCCCCTACGAGGCCCGTCCACCCGCGATCTAGCCCGGCAACAATATCCGGGATGACCCCGGTATCCGCTCGGGGTCTGCACCGAGGCAGCCGCGGTGTGCACGAGGCAGAGTGGAGGGCACGGTACTGGTCGTCATGACCTTGGTCGTCGTGGCCTTGGTCGTCATGAGGAGGACTCGATGAGTACGTCATTGACCCGCCCCCAACAGGGCAAGGTCATCGCCGGGGTGTGTGCCGGTTTGGCCGACCGGTTCGGCTGGAAAGCCAACACCGTGCGGCTGCTGTTCCTGCTGTCCTGCCTGCTACCCGGCCCCCAGTTCATCATCTACCTCGTGCTCTGGGTGATGATGCCCAAGCGGTTGTACTGAGCCGTCAAGGCAGGGTCCTCAGGGCAGGCGCGCACGCAGCCAGCCATACCAATCGGCAACCCCGTCCCCACCGGTCGCGGACAGTTGCAGCACCTCGACGCCCGGGTTGGCCGCGCGGGCACCTTCCAGGAAAGCAGCCACGTCGAAGTCGACGTAGGGCAACAGGTCGATCTTGTTGAGCAGCACCAGAGTGGCGGTACGGAACATATGCGGGTACTTCCGTGGTTTCTCGGCGCCTTCGGTCACCGAAGTGATGACCACTCGGGCCTGCTCGCCGAGGTCGAACAGCGCCGGGCACACCAGGTTCCCCACGTTTTCGATCAGCACCACCGAACCGTCCGGTGGCTCAAGCGTCCGCAGGCCACCCGCCAGCATCTCGGCGTCCAGGTGGCAACCCGACCCAGTGTTGATCTGCACCGCCGGGGCACCGGTGGCCCGGATGCGATCCGCGTCGAGCACCGTTTCCTGATCCCCCTCGATGACCGAGAGCCGCAACTGCGCACCGAGCTCGCGAATGGTGCGCTCCAGCAGGGTGGTCTTGCCCGCGCCGGGTGAGCTCATCAGGTTCACCGCGAGGATGCCCCGCTGCGCCAGCCAATCGCGGTTGCGTTCGGCGAGCGCGTCGTTGCGGGCGAGCACCGCCTGCTCCAGAGTGACGGTGCGGGTAGCCCGCTCGGCATCATCGTGAACGTGATCCGATTCAAGGCCATGCCCATGGCCATGGCCTGATTCGTGCTCGTGACTGTGTCCATGTCCGTGCCCGGGAAGTTCTTCGATGACCGCACTTCCGGAGCAGCCACACGTTGCGCACATCAGGCCAGCACCTCGACTTCCCTGATTCGTAGTTCCTCACCGGCGAGCAATTCTCGGTTCGCGCTGCCGCATGCGCACAGCATCAGCAGGTCGTTCATGGCGAACTCGGCTCCGCAGTCCCGGCAACGGGCCTGCCCGCTGGGTTGGACGATCTCAAGTACTGCCCCTTCGAGTGTGGTGCCTGCGGAGACGAGATCAAAGCAGAACTGGACCGAATCAGCCACCACGCCGGAGAGTTTCCCGATCTCCAGGCAGACCCGCCGCACTGGCCTGTCTCCCATCCGTTCGCACACCGCGCTGACGACGCTCTGAGTGATTGCCATTTCATGCACTTAAGGCCTCCTCGCCAGTTGCCCAGTGCAGTGCTCTGTGGGGATCTTGTCAAGGGGTAGAGAATTCTCCGGTGCAGCAATTTGTGCGGGTTCAGGTCCGGCTCGAGGGTGTCGTCCAGGGTGTGGGGTTCCGACCCTACGTGCACGGCTTGGCGGGTCGTTTCGGTTTGTCCGGCAGGGTCGGCAACGACACTAGCGGGGTCTTCGTGGAGATCGAGGGAGCCGAGAGGGCGGTGCGTGAGTTTCTCACCGCGCTGCCCGCCGAAGCTCCCCCCTTGGCGATCATTGAGCAGATCCGGACCAGCAACCTGGTGCCGACCGGCGAGCCCGGTTTCCACATCGTGGCTAGCAACGCCTCCGGCAGGCGGGACACGCTGGTTTCGGCGGACAGCGCGACGTGCTCGGACTGCCTGCGTGAGCTGGCCGATCCCGCTGACCGGCGCTTCGAGTATCCGTTCATCAACTGCACCAACTGCGGTCCCCGGTTCACCAT
>JBOHHD010000490.1:0-2156 GCA_050700515.1 Pseudonocardiaceae bacterium | reverse complement strand
CAGCACACTTTCGCCGATCATGGTCCGGTGGCGACCGTGGAGATGCCCCGGCAGCTCCTGTTCCACGACCGAACGTTACGGCTGCGCCACGGGGAGCGAGCATGACGTCGCCCTGCCGCCTCACCTGCGACGGGTACTCGCCATCGCCGCGCGGCCGGCTTCTCCGCCGGTCACGACCGTGTAGCGCGGCCTGGTGGGGCGGCACTGCCGGTTTCCACCGGCCGGTCGTAGGTGAGCAGCTCGCGGTCACCGTCGGGCACCAGCCGGGCGTGCACCCCGAACACCTCGTATAGCAGCTCCGGGGTCACGACCGCGCTGGGCGGTCCGTCGGCGGCGATCTGCCCGCGGTGGACGACGACCAGCCGGTGGGCGTAACGGGCGGCCTGAGCGAGGTCGTGCAGCACCATCACCACGGTCAGGCCCCGGCGCGCGTGGACCCGGACGACCAGCTCGAGCAGCTCCAGTTGGTGGCGGATGTCGAGGTGGGTGGTCGGCTCGTCGAGCAGCAGGATCGGGGTCTGCTGGGCGAGGGCCAGCGCGAGGCGCACCCGTTGGCGCTCCCCGCCGGACAGGGTGTCCACCTCGCGGTCGGCGTATTCCAGGACCCCGACCTCGGCCACGGCATCACGGCAGATCTGGTCCTCGGCGCCGCGGAGCATGCCGATCGGTCCACGGTGCGGGTAGCGGCCTTGGTGGACGAGTTGCCGGACGGTCAGCCCGGGCACGGCCGGGGCGTGCTGGTGCAGCACCGCCAACCGGCGGGCGATCTCGCGGGGCCGGTAGCCGGTGATGTCCCGGCCTCCCAGCAGCACCCGCCCGGTGTCGGGGGCGAGGGATCCGGCGGCGAGCCGCAGCAGCGTCGACTTGCCGCACCCGTTCACCCCGGCCAGAACCACCAGCTCACCGGTGCCGATGCGCAGGTCGACCTGGGCCAGCACGGGCTGCCCGCCGAATCCGATCGAGATGTTTTCGAAGGACAGGGCGATCTCCGCATGGTCGCGATCCGGCGGAACGGCGCGGCGGACGAGCGCGGTAAGCCCGCCCCGTCGCGGGTTCGCGGTGATCCGGCCGGTCTCCGCCGCGAGGTGGCTGCGGCCGGCGAGCGCGATGAGCAGCAGGCCGCCGCCGAGCGCGGTGACCGCGCCCACCGGCATGGCGAACTCGCTGCCCGAACCGAAGCTCGGGCCGTAGCGGGTCAACCCTTGGGCGAGGGCATCGGCCGCGGTGAGGGTGGCCGCGCCGGCCAATACCGCGATGGGCAGGGTGCGCCGCAGGTCGGCCCCGCCCAGCACCCAGGCCAGGTGCGGGACGAGCAACCCAACGAACGCGACAGCACCGACGACGGCGACGGCCCCCGCGGCGAGTGCGACCGCCACCCCGGGTCAACGTGACCGCGAGCATGATCGCCTACGGCGGTACGCCCATCGGCGCGGCGGTCGGCGGGTTCCTTACCGACCAGATCGGCGTCCGGGCCGCGCTGCTCGCCATGGCCCTCGTCATCGTCGCCACCGCCACCTATGCCTGGGCCTCGCCGCTGCGCCGCACCGACGCGGCGGCCGTCATCCGCCTGCGCGAAGACGCCGAACAGTCCAGCCGTCCGATCTGATCATCACAATCACCACTCTCTGCTTATTGCCGAGCAAGGGTAGGAAGAGCATTCTGTAACTCGTTCGTGGCTGTCCGAGATCGGAGGGACGCGGTGCGTAGACGGTGGGTTGCGGGAATGGCGATCCTGTGGGTGATGACCGCCGGATGCAGCGGCGGTCCATCCGCTCAGGAAGCGCCCGCGGACACGCTGGTGATCGCGCTCTCCGACGAGCCGGACAACCTGAACCCGATCTTCGGTGACCTCTACGGCTCGATCTACGGGGATCACTGGCCGATCTTCTCCAGCCTGCTCGACCACGGCCAGGACGTCGAGCTCGAACCCGACCTCGCGGCGGAACTGCCCGAGATCAGCACCGACGGCCGCACGGTCACCGTGCCACTGCGCGACGACGTGACCTGGCACGACGGAGAGCCGTTCACTCTGTGAGCGAGCGCAGCGACGGGGCAGCGGGCGCACCCGCGTTCTCCGTGCGCGACCTCGCGGTGACGTTCACGACCCGCCGCGGGCCCGTCACCGCGCTGTCCGGCATCAACCTGGACCTGCACCC
>JBOHHD010000489.1:0-15557 GCA_050700515.1 Pseudonocardiaceae bacterium | reverse complement strand
ACCTTCCACTCGTCGACGGCCCGGGTCAACGACATCCGCAGCCGGTAGCGGCGCTCGTCCGGTTCAGGGGCCCGGGTGGTGGAAATCGTCGCCGTGGCGGCGACGAGCACCGTCGCGATGGTGCCGGCCGGATCCAGGGCCGCCACTCCGCTCGCCGTGACGGCGGCGAGTTCGGTGGTCACCACGTCGGAAGTGATCGGAGCGAGATACTCGGCGCGCCGTTGCTCCCATTCCTGGCGCGCGGGATCGGTGAGCAGTTCCAGTAACCGGTCGTAGCCCGCTTCCGGATCACGGTGATCCAGTGAGACCAGTGCGACGGCGGTCTGCTCGGCGGCCCGCACCGCGGCGTCGCGCCACTGCTCGGTGGTGGCATCGCGCTGCTCGGCGGTGATGCTCCCGGCTGCCGACGCGGCCGGACCGTCCTCCGCTGTCGAGCAACCGGCCAGGCCGAGCAGTAGTACCAGCGCGAGTACGAGGATCCGTCCGGCCGAGATCACCATGGCTGAGGTGCTACCGGCGGGGTTCATAACACCTTCATCCCCTCGATCTTCCACGCCGTTCCGATCCGTGCCGCGGTGACGAGGACACTGGAGGGCTCCCGTTGCGGCGGACCCTCTCCCTCCGTGGTGACCCGATCGACGAACAGCAGCAATTCCGCCCGGCTCGGCTCCAGAACGTCCACCGAGGTCGCGACCACCTCTGCGCTGATGACAATCTGTCTGCTGACGGCAATCTCACGGACGACCTCCAGGGTGGGCTCCACCTGCGACCAGTAGCCGGCTGTGGAGTCCGCCATGATCTGTGCCGAGTGTTCGTCGAGATTCCGGAAGTCGTAGCTGAAGAACCGGGCGACGGCAGGCGCGATCTCGTTCGATACCGCGGTGGTGGCCTCGACGTCGACGAACGCGAGATTGGCGGGTGCCGGCGGTGGGCCGGCCTCGTTGGACTCGTCGGTGCAGCCGACCGCAACCCCGGCAAGCAGCAGGGCGATCACGACCCGCACGCAACCGTTGCGCATCTCACCTCCCGACCCGAAGATCGGCCACCCTACCCGCCCTACCGCCCGAATGGGCTACCACCCGTGGGCTCGGGCACCGTGCACACTGTGTATGCCTCCCATGCACGTTCTGTGGCAGACTCCTCCGTGACCCTCACACGTACGGGTCAAGGAGAACAGGATGAGTGTTGGGACTACCCCGCAGGATCGTGGACGAATGAGCGGGCGTCTCGTAATGAGGGCGTTCATGGCTTGTTCGCTGATTCTCTCAGCCGGGTGCTCCTACGAAATTCCTGAGCGTGCGGTGGATCGTCCGGAACTGCGGGTTGAGAAACCACAGAGAATCGATGCCATTGCCAATCGCCCCTGCAAACTGCTGACTCCGCAACAGGCAGCGGGATTCGGCCTGGACCTCCCACCGAGGCAGCTACCGGGCAGGCTCGGTAACGTGGAATGTGAATGGCGCAGCAGTGGAGCCGATGTGTGGGTTTACATCTCCCCGTTCACCGACCGGCTGACCCTGGAGGAAGTCTACGATCGGCGCGAAACGCTACCGTACTTCGAGCTCACCAAAATCGGGGGTTATCCGGCCATCGTGTCCCGGACGGAGGCAACCCTGCCTGTGTGCGACATCGACCTCAAACCGGCGGATCGCCAGAGCGTGACAGTGAGCTACGACGCGACGGCGTTCAACCAGGAACCGCAACAGGGCTGCGTCGTGGGTAAGCAGGTGGCCGAGGCCATCCTGAAGAATCTGCCCCCGCCAAGCTGATCTCAGTGCCGAGTCAAGGAGCTCCGGTGGTCCCAAGCAGAGCAGAACTCGACTGGCAGCAGGGCCAGGATGCCCTCCGCGACGAGGTCGCGCGGGTGGCCGCGCTGCTGAGAGCCATCGACGAGCCAGGACGGCATGCGGTGGGGAAATGGAACCTGGCTGAGGTCGCCATGCATCTCTCGCAGGCCTGGATCGTCGCACCCGGCCTGGCCAAGCGGGACCTCTCTGACTTCCACGAGGTGGTGCCCGGTCTGGTTGGGGTGGCCGGCGGCGCACTGATCCGGGACATGGGGGACCTGGACGAGATGACCACCCGCGCGGTGGGGTCCGACCCGGAGCGTGATCCGGCCGTCCTGGCCGATCGCATCGAGGCCCGGGCGGAGGAGTATTTCCGCGAATGCGCCGGCGCAGACCCCGATGAGCCGTGTCCCTGGTTGGTTCAAGGCGCCACCGTCCGACGGTCGACCTTGACCTATCACCTGCTGAACGAGACGGTCATGCACGGTTACGACATTGCTCATGCCGCCGGGCGCAAGTGGCGAATCGAGCCGGCCCATGCGGCCATGGTGCTGGGACGGTTCATCGTCCCGGTCCTGCAGACCCTCGATTCCCGGGTAATGGTCAACGAGGCGAAGGCAACCGGTGTCCAGGCCGCCTACGACGTCCGCATACGGGGTGGGGACAGCTTCCATTTCCTCTTCGACGGTGGGGCGTTGCAGATCGCGGAACCGTCCTCCCGGCGAGTCGACTGCCATATCTCGGCCGAGCCCGTGGCGTTTCTCATGGTGATCTGGTCCCGTTGGAATCAGTGGTCGGCGATCGCCCAGGGCAAGCTGATCGCCTGGGGTCGCAAACCATGGCTGGGTCCCCGGCTCCGAACTCTGCTACGTAATCCCTAGCCACTGATTCAGGACTTTTGCGCTCGGTGCGGAGGATGAGCGGCGACACGGTTGGTCGCCGGGCCGTGGCGATGGCGTGCCAGGATCTGCGGTGTGATCGGTCCGCTGGCCACCGCCGTCATCGTCGCCGCGCTGGTGCTGGCAGGCGGGACTGCCCTGCTCGCCGTGCTGAACCGGAGCCCCGGGCGAGTTGTCCTCGGCGTGTTGGCCGCGATGGAGGCCCTGGTGCTGGCCCAGGTCGTCGTCGCCGTTGTGCTGCTCTTCACTGGGGAACGGCCCGAGAGCAGCGTCGTCGAGTTCGTCGGCTACCAGCTTGCGACGCTGCTCGTCTTGCCCGCGGGGGTGGTCTGGTCACTGGGTGATCGATCCCGCTGGGGTGTCGGGGTGCTCACCGTCGCCTGCCTGTCAGTGGCGGTGATGACGGTACGGATGAATCAGCTCTGGGCCGGTTGGGGTGGCTGAGGTGGTTGACCCTGCTGAGGTCTCCGAACCCCCGCAGCACGGCGATACCGCGCGCGGACCGGGACGGGTGATCGTCGCGGTGTATGCGGTGTTCGCCGTCTCTGCGGGGGCCCGATCCGGCGTGCAGCTGGCCACCCGATTCGCCGAGGCACCGCTGGCCTATCTGCTCTCCGCCCTGGCCGCGGTGGTGTACCTGGTGGCCGCGGTGGCGCTGGCGCGCAATGCCTGGGCGCTGGCACTGGCCGCCTGTGGCGTGGAACTGGTCGGGGTGCTGAGCGTCGGCACCGCGAGCCTGCTCGCTGCCGAGGCCTTCCCGGACGCGACGGTGTGGTCGGGCTACGGAATCGGGTACGGCCTGCTTCCGCTGATCCTGCCGGTACTGGGGCTGGTCTGGCTCTACCGGTCTCGGCCCAGGCGGGTTTGACCGCGCCCACCGCTTAGGCTGCGCGGATGCTCGACACCCCCGTCAGGCCCGAAGCCATTCCACCGCAACGACTGACCTGGCGGGTCCGCCAGGACTTGATAGTGGCGGGTGCCGGTGCGGTGGCCGGTGGGGTGCTGTTCCTGCTGGTGCATCAGGCGCTGATCGATGACGCCTACATCACCCTGAGCTATGCCCGCAATGTCGCGTTCCACCTGCACTGGGGCCTCACCGAGCAGCAGACGTCGAATACCGCGACCTCCCCGCTCAATGTGTTGCTACTCGCGGGGATCACTGCGCTGGTGCGGCATCCCCTGGTGGCCGTCGCTGTGGTCCTGGCGCTCACCGCCGCCGCGACAGCGGTCTGGTCCGCCCGCATGGCCCGATATGCGGGTCTCTCCTGGGTCATGCCGGTGCTCACGGTGGTCGCCCTGCTGGCCAATCCCCTGCTGATGTCGACCATCGGCCTGGAAACCCTCACGGGGGCCGGCCTGGTCGTCGGTCTCGCCTACTACGCACTGGTGGGAAGACCCGTGGCGGCAGGGGTGGTCTCAGGACTCCTGGTGCTCGCTCGTCCGGATCTGCTGGTGTTCTCGTTGGTCGCGGTGCTCGGCGTGGCCGCATTACGCCGCCGAGCGCCGTTGGTCATCGGGGTTGCGGTCCTGGTGGTGCTGCCCTGGCACGTGGTCAGCTGGTTGCTGCTCGGCTCCGCACTGCCCGACACGTTCCTGCTCAAAGTCGGTGAGAAGTGGGGGAACTGGGACGTCACGACCGGGGGGTTGCTCTACTGGCTGACCTATCCGATGGCCACCGCGCTCGCTGCCGCTCCCGCCGCGCTCGGCGTGGTGTGCCTGGCTGGATGGGTGCTTCCGGGCATGCGCCGCAACGTCAACGTACCGGGCGGATGCGCTGTCCCGGTGGTCACCGGCGTCGGCGGGTTGGCTCATCTGGCTGTGTTCGCCTCGCTGGGCACGGCGCCTTACCACTGGTACTACGGCCCTGCGGTGGCTGCCCTGAGCTGTTGTGCGGCCTTCACCGCAGCGGTGCTGCTGGTGAGGGCGCCGCGGCCACTTGGCGTCCTGGTCGCTGCGCCGCTGGCCGTGCTGGCCTTCGTCGGTACGGGATTCGCGTTTGCGCGCGGCGTGCCGTGGACCGTTGCTCCATTCACCACGAACTGGGCATTGCCGGGTGAGTACGCGCGAGTCGGTGCCGACTTGGCTGACCGCTCCCCGGGTCGCGTGATCTCCAGCCCCGGGGAGATCGGCACGCTTGCCTACTTCTGTCAGTGCGCGATCGTGGACGTCTTCTCCGACCGTGGGGCGATGAACGAGGTCATCCGGGAACGTGAACAGGAGGTTGGGCCGGTGCAGCGCTGGCTGCTCCGACTCAACTACCGCTATTCGGACCGTGATGTCCTCCGCGCCCGGCCAGATCAGCAACTCCGCTATGACAACGGGAAGCGGGCCGATGGGCCAGACCAGTGGGACGTCCAGTCGCCGTGGAACCAAACCGGGCGGCTCGTGCTCGAATCGACCGGCTGAGCTCTCGGCAGCTGACCTTTGCGCTCAGTTGGCGGTGTGCAGCTCGGCGATACCGGTTACCCCGTGGACCGGGGTGGTTGAGATGAGCAGCCCAGGGTCTATGCTCTGCGCCGATCAAAGGAGGTTCGCCGCGTGCCTGAGGAACCGTGCCTGAGGAACCGTAGCCCAGACCATCTGGAGGTTTCGCCACCTGAGGCGCGAGGCGGTCCGGTCAGCGGCTCCATCATCTCTCCGGTCCACTGAGATCACCAGCTTGTCGCTTAGCACGGATTCACGATTCGGAAGCTGCAATTATTCGTCTTCATTCTGCCAAGTGCGCTCGATGATGTCCGTGAGGTGACTAAATTGACCGATACCATTGATCTGAGTATCATCCTTCCGGCCTATATGGAGGCTGAAGGTATCGCCTTGACGCTCGACCGGCTGGCGGCGTTCCTCAAGACTCGTGAGTACGGTACGGTCGAGATTCTCGTCGTCGTGGCCGATAGTTCTGACGGAACGGCTGGGATCGCCGAGGGCAAGAGCGGTAATTTTCAAAATTTTCGCGTCATTCATGCGGGTCCACGAGCTGGCAAGGGACGTGACGTCCGGCTCGGTATGTTCGAGGCCCGAGGTCGCTACCGGGTGTTCATGGACGCTGATTTAGCCACACCGCTTGAGCACCTGGATGAGGTCAATCAGCTGATAAATGACGGTGCCAAGATCGGCATCGCAGTGCGTGACCTCGTGAAGATTCACAGCAAAATCATGCGTAAATGTATCACAAAATTAGGTAACATCCTGGCTCAGATCATCCTGTTGCCGGGGTTCAAAGATACACAGTGCGGCTTCAAATTCTTCGAAGCGAAAACGGCCGAGGAGATTTTTGGCCGGATGACGATCGTGGGCTGGGGTTTCGACTTGGAGATTTTGGCCGTGGCTTGCAAGCTGGGCTATGAGGTGAACTTCATCGAGGCACCGGATTGGAAAGATCCCAAGGCGGCGGGTGTCGGTCTGGTGGGTGATTCCGCAGCAAAGGCCGCATTGCAGGTCTTCAAGGATTTGATTCGGGTTCGCTGGAACCTGGCGCGTGGGCTGTACCGCAGTCAGCTGTATTTTCACGAGGTGCACCGAGTCGGATCCGACGGCGACTCTCCTACGGTAGGGCTGTGGGGTGTTCCCCGTGCCGAAGGAATACCCCAATAAGCTCTCGGCTGCCGCCGGGAACACGCTCGGTCGGATCTGAATCACCCGGAAGTCCCGGTCACGACGACAACAACCTGCTCGTCGTTATGTGTGTACGCCACATACCGGCACTCGATCCCTGTTTTCGCTACGAACTCCTGCCAGGCGCGGTGCTCGTGCCGTTCCCAACCGGGGTAGTTGAAGTACTCATCGAAGATGATCACACTCCCGGGTCGCAGCCGAGGACCGACATGTTCGAGAACGGTGACCGTCGACGAGTACAGGTCTGCATCCAAATGCAGGAACGCCACCGGATCGGGATGATCTGCGACAAAACCAGCGAGCGTGTCGTCGAACCATCCAACGATCAGTTCTGCACCTGCGACATCGGGCAGCTGATCGGTTGCGAACGTGCCCGCTGGGAGGTTCGTCCGCCAGTCCTCAGGGAGACCCTGAAAAGAGTCGAACCCGAAAATCTGACTGCGCTTTCGTGCCTCCACGATTATTGTGAGTGTGCGGCCGGTATACACGCCGAATTCGAGCGCCATCCCGTCGGGCGAAGCGAGGGACAGCGCATACTCCAGCGTCGCGATCGAGTTGTCGAACGTGCATGCTGTCGGCATCACCTCCCGCGCGAAGCGCTCGCTGGACGCGGCTGCCTCCCGCTCGGCTGCTACCCAGAGGTCGCGCCGAGATCGAAACTCCACCTCATGTAATGCCCTGATCGCGCGTTCGATCCCGGCGGTGAGCGCGGCCTCGTACTCGCGGTGTTGGGTGGTGAGCGCGGCCTCGTACTCGCGGTGCCGAGCGGTGAGCGCGGCCTCGTACTCGCGGTGATGCACGGTGACGACCTCGTTCACAGCCCGCATCAGTCGGTCCCTCATCGACCGGCGAAGTCGGTTCAGCAACTTGGTGGACCTCCGATCATGTCGTAATTTCCGCCGGTTGCGGCTCAGCGACGACCTTGGTCCAGGTGGTGGATGGGTGGGCTTGCCGCTTGCGGCGCCGGTGAAACCTGATCCAGACCAGGGTCTGCAGCGCGACGATCGTGGCGGCAGCTCCGAGTGCGAGCAACCCTAGCCGTTCCCCGGGGGTCTCGAAGGAGAGGACCAATGTGTGTTCGCCACCCGGCACATCCACTGCGACGAGGCCCGCCGGGCCGTCCGAAACCTTCACCGGGTGTCCGTCGACCGTTGCCGTGTAGCCTGGCCAGCTCAGACGCGCGAACAGGAGCCGCCCCTCCGGGTCGGCACAGCGATAGCGGACGGTCTCGCTGTGGGGCTGTACCGAGTCAGCCAGAACTTGAATCCCGCAAGATGCCCAGGAGAGCCGGCCCTGCTCCAGGAGCGGACGGTCGCGTGTCCAGACCGTCCGAGCGCTGTCCCTGTCGGTCAGGTGCCATCCCGGCGGCGGCGGACGACCCACGATATCGGGAAGAAGCGAGTGTTGGAGGACCAGGGTCGATATACGTAACACGTCGATGAGCGGGGCGTTCGTGTCGTGGCCCGCTGGTTGCCAGAGTCGTTCGAACGCCTTCGGGCAGGTGGCGCCTTGGTGATTCATGCACAACGCTTCGCCGAACTCGGCGAAGCCTAGCCCGGTGTAGTTTCCAACGGAGATCAGCCCGGCCGCCAGCGGAAGATTGCCGAACATGAAATCGCCGGAAAACTTTTGCTCGGTCGTGACGCCGGTCAGTGACGCGAGTTGCAGGACGGTACCTCGGTAATCCTTGGTGTTGGCTTCGAGCTGTGCCACGTCATACCCTGGGTAGACCGGCCTGTCCGTGCCGGTCAAGCGCGGAAATGCAGTTGTCTGGAGGGTGACAACACATGCTGTTCCGATGACGAGCACAATGCCCAGTGCGGGCAAGCCGCGCCGGAAGTATGCGATCAGTCCGCCAGTAAGCAGGGCGGCCACCAACATGAGCCCGGCAAGGTGAATGCGGTTATGGTACTGCGGCTCGACAGCCCAGGCGAGATAGGCACCTATGGCAACGATGGCACCCGTCGCCATGCCTCTTCGACGTATCTGGTCAGTCGCAAGACCAGCCGAAAGCACGACCGCGAAGAGCACGCCTGTGGCTAGGTAGAAGTACTCGACCAAACGCAATGGCCAGCGGAAAAGCCACAGATTAGAAGGGCCCACTGTCACGGTGAGATACACACCAGCCACCACGAACAGGCTCGTGAGTGATCGCCATTGCCTTCGCAGCGATCCCCACCGTAGCCAGGGCAGCAAGGGCAGCACGAACCATGCGAAATACGTCGACGGCATGCTTTGCCGCAGCGAGTCGTTCCAGCTGGAGATCGACGGAAGGTACGTGGGCGAACTGCTGGCGGCAAGATCGCCCAGGTCGGGAACCAGGAAGGCGTTGTTCGAGATTCCCGCCAGTTGCTGACGGGATGTGACGTCTATCGCCCCGACCAGCGGAAGAAAGACGAGCAGTGCGACTGCTCCCACGCACCCACCCATGACGCCTAGATGAACTAGCCGGGAGAACTGACGTTGCCGGAGCAGCTCAATTGCGATCGCGATGAGGACGACGATGAGACCCAGTGGTGCGTAAGGATTTCCTGTCGTCATTGCGAGGTACCCGAAGATGAACGGCACAAACGGGTTCAACTGGCCGCGGGAATGGCGATGAGCGGCCCACCAGAAGTGGGTGACCCAGGTGAATGCCATGAGTCCGGCCGGCCATCCGGCAGCTTCGTACCAGAGCGTAAATCCGGAAACGGGAAGGGCTGTTGCTACGATCACGGACGGCACCCGGCCTGCGTTGTACTCGCGGGCGAGCATATAAGTGCCCACCGCCAGGATGCAAAGGATCTCTACCGCGACAACAAACGCCGCATGCGACAGATTGTTGAAGAACGACACCACGACGAAGTTGGCCAGGTTGACGGGATTCCATATCCCAGTCAATGCCTCGGCGGGATAGTTACCCCCCATCCAGCCGTCGGGATCCATCGTCAGCCAGTGACCGCTGCGCAACTGCTCGCCGAAGCGATGCCACATCGGCATGAACTGTTCGTGCTGGTCGCCGATGTAGTAGAAAAAAGTTCCGCGCCACTGCGGGATCGTGCAGATCATCATAGTGGCGATGCAGACGCCGATAGCGATCGACCATTCCGGTGCCCGCCGAAGCCGTGAAGTGATCTGAGTGGTGGTCGGTATTGTGGTCATCAATCCTGTCCCCGCGGACATCTCGCGTATCCGGCTCAGCGGATATCGAAGAGCCGCTGCCAGTTCTGCCTGCTGGTCAGCTCCGGCATCGCAGTTTGGTACCGTCGCCGGAGTGAAGGATCCTTGCGCGCCAGCCGCGCGAGCACGCGTACACCCTCTGCGCTCAGTTTCAACATTACGCTGCGGTCGAAGCGACGGACCCGTACACCTTGCTGCGAGAGTTCTGTGACCACTGCGGTCTCGAATCGGGAAACGTGCCACCAGTGCGCGTCGCGGGCGCTGACTGCCACGGTGCCGTGGGGTTTGCCAAGGAACTGCCATATCAATCGCTTGATCAGCACCAGACGCGGTTTCGAGGGCGTCGGTTGCGCCGCAGTGATCGGCATTGCGGTGGAGGGGATGCCGGGGATGCCGTGCGCGGGATGGCGGGCCGTCTCGGGGTATTCTGCGCGCAGCTTGCGAACGGCGGCGGCAGCTTCGACGCCACCGTCTCCCAGCACCTTCGGTCCGGCCAAAAAATCCTCTACGGCCATGATGAGGGTAGCTGCCAGGCCGTACCGCATCGAGATGATGTAGTGCAGCAGCTCCTTCAGTAAAAATCGTGCCGTATCGGTCCGGCGAGGCGGACCGTACAGCGCGTTGACGATCAGCGAGTTGCGTAGGCTGAAGTAGCGGGACCAGTCGTCCCAGTCCTTCCAATGGAAATCCGCATGCCAAACTCCGGACCCCGGCAGTGTAACGGTCGGATAACCGTGAGCACGGGCCCGTAACCCGTACTCGATGTCATCCCACTGGAAGAACAGCGGCAGGGGATAGCCGATCGATTCGACAACTTCTGAGGGGATGAGGCAGGTCCACCAGGCATTGTATTCTGCGTCCACGCGGATGTTTTGGTGCTTCTTGGTCAGGTCTGCTTGGACGAGTGCGTCCTTGATGGGCAGTCCAGCGCGCAGTATCGGCAGATTCGTGGCTTCCGCTCCTACGTGTAACTGGTTCGGATGCAACAGATAGAGCATCTGACCACCGACGATGGTAGGTGCAGTCGTGCAGTTGGCGAAGGCCGTGAGCCGGACCACCGTGTCGGGTTCCAGCATGATGTCGTCGTCCATGAACAAAATATGGGCAGGATCTTCTCGGTCGGCCTCCGTGACCTCGCGCAGCCCACGGGTAAAGCCGCCGGCGCCACCCAGGTTCGGCTGCCTGAGGTAACGAAGCTTCGAGCCGAGAGCGTGCTGCACATCAGCGAAGCCCGGTCGGGATTCGACGGTGTCGTTGCCCTGGTCGACGACGTAGACCAGGTCCACCATGGCTAGCGTCGTCTCGTCCAGGGACAGCGTCTTGAGGGTGTGCAGACAGTCGTCAGCACGATTGTAGGTGCAGATCACCACTGCGGTCGGGCGAACCCGCTCGGGTTTGGCCACCGACCAGCGAACAGTGTCGAGCACGAGCCCGGTCTCATCGGTGGAGGCCTCCAGCCACATCGCCCCACCGTCGACAAACCGATCAATATGTGCGCGCAGTTGCACCTGCTCCTGCTGCGCACCCTCGACCAGCACGGTGTCAACGGTGCGGACGTCGCCGACGCTGTCTGACGCCTGGACCGAGATCCGGCCCGTGCCCTGGACGATCGCACTGACCTCGACCTGGGTGATCTTGGTCCATCGTTGCCAGTAGCTGGCCGGGAAGCGCCCGAAGTAGGTGTTGGTGGACAACCGGGCATGCGGCTGGACGACTACCCGGTCCCGTGCCCGTTCACCGACTCCCTCGGTGCTACGTGAGTAAAGATCATCGGGTGCCTCGGGGAAGGGGGCAGCGAAGAAAGTGCGCTGGGCGAGCAATCCTTCCTGGTCACAAGTGCCCTGCTGGGGATACTCCACGTCCCGGTCAAGCATGTAGCCAGCCTCTCCGTTCTCCTGCCCCTACGTAATCTTCCGACACGCGCTCCAGATCCGCGCCATGTCATCGCCCAGACACGGAGGCAAGCTGGACGATAAGGCCATTGGCGGTAGGTCGGGTCACCGGGTGGGTTTATCCAACGATCCTCGGTACCGGGTGACGGATGATCACTCTGTGTATGAAGCAGCGCCCGGCTCACCGGTTGCCCTCGCGCATGCCTGTCCGGTCGCCGTTGCCGGAGCCGGCCTCGGTCGATGCCTGGCCGACCGCCTTCGGCCGGGTCCGGATGACAGCGCCCCGCAGAACGGCCCGCAGCACAATGCCTAGTTCGATTGCAGTTCCACTGTCAGCGGCAGGGGGATCGCCTGATTCAGACAACGCTCGTCCACGTTGTCCGCCAGCGATACGGTGATCGGATAACCTTGAACACCACCGGCCCTGATGAATCCCCTCGGATCGGTGACCTCCGCGCTGGTGAGGACCCCGGCGGGGCAGGTCCCCTCGGCGACGTCGGAACTGCCCGCGCTGATCGAGGCGACCCGTACCCCGTAGTCCTCCGAGTTCCTGACCAGGACCGTGAACGCACGACTCTGCCCCGCCGTGAGTCCGATGTCCTTCGGCGTGATGATGGCGTTGACCGTGATGGTGCTGCCGCCTCCGCCGTAGTTGCCGATGAAGCCGATGAGCAACCCCACGATGGGAAGCACAATGATGAGGGTCAGAATGACCCGCTGGGGTACGGGCATGGCGAGAACTTTGCGGATCTCCACGTCACATAACTCCCTCGATGGTGACCTACTCGCCTGCGGCGACTACGCGGGGTCGATAATCTATCGCGTGGCGTATCGGCGCTCGCGCCCGGTTCGGGCCCGCCCTGCGGTCGGCTACCCTCGGCGCCCGTGAGTTCCTCTGCCGCTTTCCCGGCCACGCTGCTGCAGCGGGTGATCCTGCCGCGCAGAGCCGATCCACTGGCTGTGCGCGCGCTCTACTTGGATGAGCAGCAGGTCACCGGACGGCGGGTGCGCGCGCTGTCCCGGACCGGCGCGCGGGTGCCCGAGCAGACCGAAGTCTCCTTCGCGTCGTACTTCAACGCGTTCCCGGCCGGCTACTGGCGGCGCTGGAGCTCGCTGCGCACTCTGCACCTGCGCCTGGACGTCGAGGGTGCGGGCCACCTGGACGTCTACCGTTCGAAGGCCGACGCCACCGTGATCCACGTGCACGGTGAACTGATCGAGGACACCACGGGCCGCCGCCGGCTCGACATCGAGCTGGACCTCACCCCGTTCGAGGACGGCGGGTGGTACTGGTTCGACGTCAGTACCGACGACTCGGAGCTGGTCGTGCATTCCGGTGGTTGGCACGCGCCGGTGCCCGCGCCGGGCCGGGCGGCGGTGACCATCGGAATGCCCACGTTCAACCGCCCCACCGACTGCGTCACGACGCTTCGCGCGATCGGTGCGGACGAGCTGGTCCGCTCGGTGGTGACCGCGGTGGTGATCCCCGACCAGGGCGCGGACAAGGTCCGGGACCAGGAGGGTTTCGTCGATGCGCAGGCCCTGCTCGGCTCGACGCTGCGAATCATCGACCAACCCAATCTGGGGGGCTCCGGCGGGTACGCGCGCGTCATGTACGAGGCGCTGGAGAACACCGACTGCGAACAGATCCTGTTCATGGATGACGACATCGTCCTGGAGCCCGACTCGATCCTGCGCGCCGTGGCGTTCTCCCGTTTCGCGCGCAGGCCGATGCTGGTCGGCGGGCAGATGCTCCAGGCACAGGCCCGTTCCCGGTTGCACGCCTGGGGCGAGATCATCAATCGGCAACAGATGCGCTGGGGAAAAGCGCCGGGCACCCGGTACGACCACGACTTCGCGCAGGCCTCATTGCGGCAGACCACCTGGCTGCACCGCCGTACCGACGTGGACTACAACGCCTGGTGGTGCTGCCTCATCCCGCGGTCGGTCGCCGAACACATCGGGCTGCCGTTACCCCTGTTCATCAAGTGGGACGACGTCGAGTACGGGCTGCGCGCCCAAGCGGCGGGCTACCCCACCGCCACCGTGCCCGGCGTGGCGATCTGGCACATGTCCTTCGCCGACAAGGACGACGCCACCGATTGGCAAGCCTATTTCCACCTGCGCAACCGCCTGGTCAACGCGGCGCTGCACGGTGCGGCACGCCGCCCGAGCGCAATGCTCGTCGACAGTTTCAAATACGCCCTGCACCACGGGTTGGCGATGAAGTACTCCACACTCGCGATGCAGGAGATGGCGATCCGGGACTTCCTGGCCGGGCCCGAGGTGCTGTTCGAGAAGCTGCCCACCGCGTTGGGCGAGGTCCGGGCCCGCCTCGCGGATTTCTCCGACGGGCAGGTGATGGACTCCCAGGATCTCCCGCTGCCCGAGGGCAGGCAGCGCATGCCACCCCGGCCCAACAACCCGGTCACCACTGGGGTGACGCTGCTGCGGCGCTTGGTGCACCAGCTGCGTCCGGTTGACCCCCGTGCCCACCACCGCCCGCAGTACAGCATCGCCCGCGAGGACGCCCGGTGGTTCGTACTCTCCGGGATGGATGGCGTGACCGTCTCCACGGCGGACGGTCGCGGTGTCACCTACCGAAAGCGGGACCCGCAGGTGTTTCGTTCGATGATGGCACGCTCCCTGGCGTTGCACCGCCAACTCGCTCGCGAGTTCCCCCGACTGCGCAGGCGTTACCGCGCGGCCGCCGAGGAGCTCACCAGCCGTCGTGGCTGGAAGCGGGTGTTCAACGGATGATGCTGCGCGCAAGGGCCGCCGCGGTGCGGGAGATGACGCTGCTCGCGACCGTGCAGCGGATCGTCGCTCGTCCCCGGGCGGTATCCGTGGCCCGGGGGATGTCCCACTTCGGCGACCACGCCCTGGGCTGGCTCGTGCTGGGCCTGCTGGGCACGCTGCTCGACCGGCACCGTCGCCGCGATTGGTTGATCTCGACTGCCGCGGTGGCCGGGGCGCACGGCACGTCGATCGCCGTGAAACGGGTGGTGCGCCGCCACCGTCCGATCGATCCGGCGGTGCAGGTACTGGTGGACACACCCAGCCGGCTGTCCTTCCCGTCCTCCCACGCGACCTCGACCACCACAGCGGCAGTCCTCTACGGCGGTCTGCTGCGCCGCCCGCTGACACCCGTGCTGGTGCCGCCGATGTTGGTGAGCAGGCTGCTACTCGGCGTGCATTACCCCACCGACGTCCTGGTGGGTTCCGCCCTCGGCGCGGTGATCGGAGCCGTGGTTCGGCGCCGGCTGCGCATCAGCCCGGGGAAAGGACCACGATGACGACCACCACTCCGAGTCAATCCGAGGCCTCCGCGTCACGCGGTAATCCGATCGGCGGGCTGATCCGCACGATGCGGCCCCGCCAGTGGGTGAAGAACGTTCTGGTGCTGGCCGCGCCGTTCGTCGGCGGTTACATCTTCCAGCTGAACGTGCTCCTCGCGGTCGGTATCGCGTTCGTGGCTTTCTCGCTCGCCGCCTCCGGGATCTACCTGGTCAACGATGTTCGGGATGTCGAAGCCGACCGAGCGCACCCGGTCAAACGGCATCGGCCGATCGCGGCGGGCGTGGTGGCGCCGCGGCTCGCGCTGGCCGTCGCGTTACTGCTGTTCACGGCGTCGATCGGGCTCTCGTGGTTGGCCTCGGTGGATCTGCTCATCGTGATCGCTGTCTACATCGCCGTGCAGGTCTCCTACTGCCTGTGGCTCAAGCACCAGCCGGTGCTGGACATCGCCATCGTCGCTTCGGGATTCCTGATGCGAGCCATCGCCGGTGGCGCCGCCGCCCAGATCCTGCTGTCCCAGTGGTTCCTGCTCGCCACCGCCTTCGGGTCCCTGTTCATGGTGGCGGGCAAGCGCTACGCCGAGATCCGGCTCGCCGAGCGCACCGGCGCGAAGATCCGCAAGTCGCTGGAGCGCTATACCGCCACCTACCTGCGCTTCGTATGGACGCTCTCGGCCACCGTAGTGATCATGACCTACGGTCTGTGGGCCTTCCAGCTCAGCGAGATCAACCACTCCCGCTGGCCGGTGATCTCCATGGTGCCCTTCGTCCTGGCAGTGCTGCGCTATGCCGTGGACGTCGACGGCGGCAACGGCGGCGAGCCCGAAGAGATCGCCCTCGCCGACCGAGTACTCCAGGTCCTGGGCGTGCTCCTGGTACTCACCCTGATCGCCGCCGTCTACCTCTAACCCC
>JBOHHD010000488.1:0-2937 GCA_050700515.1 Pseudonocardiaceae bacterium | reverse complement strand
CGGATTTCGCCCCCCGGTGGACGATCGAGGACGGCGCGCGGGAACTGTACCGGGCCTACACCAGCTATGGGCTCACCCGCGAGGCATTCGAGCGGCGCTTCACCCGGCTCGCCCGCCTCTCCGATCGTCAAGCGGTCGGTGAGCTCTCGGCTGACATGTATCCCGCTGACCTGTACCCGGCGCAGCCGAGCGTGGTGCGGTGATGTTGCCCCTCGGCCTCGATCTCCGCGGGGGACCGCGGCACCTGGTCGCCCTCGGTGCCCATCCGGACGACATCGAGATCGCCTGTGGTGGGACCCTGCTCCGGCTCGCCGAGTCGGTCCCCGGCCTCACCGCGGATTTCGTCATCGCGACGGGTACCGCGCCGCGGCTTGCCGAGGCGCGCCGCGGCGCCGAGCTGTTCTTGCCGGGCTGCGAGGTCAGCGTCCGCTCCGCGGGGCTTGCCGACGGGCGGTTGCCTGTGCAGTGGGCGGCGGTCAAGGAGCTGCTGGAGGACACCGCCCGGAGCCGGTCCGCCGACCTGGTCCTCGCGCCGAAGCAGAGCGATGCGCACCAGGACCACCGCACCGTCGCCGAGCTCGCCACGACGGTGTGGCGCGACCATCTCGTCCTGCGCTACGAGATTCCGAAGTGGGACGGCGACCTGGGGCAGCCCTGGCTCTACGTTCCGCTGTCCGAGGAGCACCTGCGCGAGAAGGTCGAACGGCTGCACAAGGCGTTCCCCTCGCAGGCCGGACGGGACTGGTTCGACGACGAGGTGTTCCGCGGCCTGGCCCGGCTGCGCGGGATGGAGTGCCGCGCCCGGTACGCCGAGGCCTTCACCACCACCAAAGCCACCCTGACGTGGTGAGCCCCGACGTGATCAACCCCGAAGTGATCAGCACTGCCCGAAGGAGGAGCTGGGTGCCGACCCACAGGTGCCGCGGGTGCGGCTCGGCCGACGTCGGGCGAGCCGTCGATCTGGGTCCCCAGCCCGCGGCCGACCACTTCCCCCCGGCGTCCACCCCCGGGGACGACCCGCGCTGGCCGCTGGAGCTGTGGCTGTGCCGCAGCTGCACCCTGGTCCAGCTGGGCCCGGTCGAACCGCTGCTGCCGGAGCCGCCGCTGGCCATCGAGTCGGCCACCAGCATCGAGCACGCCGCCGCGTCGGTACGCGATCTTCTCCGGGATCACCCCGAGCTCGCCGGTGCGACGGTCGCGGAGTTCGCCAGCCATCACGGCGGATCTTGGATCCCCGATCTGCTGGCGGCGGGCTGCCGGAGAGCGGACGAGGGCGAGCGCGCCCACCTCGTCGTCGACGTCCACGGCCTGGCCCACGAGCCGGTGATCAGCAGCTGCCTGGCGCAGCGGGCCGAGCGGCTCACGCCGGGGGGGCTGCTGGTGGTGGAGTTCCACCATCTGCTGCCGCTGCTCGTCGAGGGCCAGTTCGACACCATCCGGCACGGGCACTGGTCGTACCTGTCGCTCGGCGCGCTGCGCAGGCTGGCGGCGCCGCTCGGGCTCACCGTCGTCGCGGTGCGCCGGGTTCCGCTGTTCGGCGGCAGCCTGCAGGTGCTGCTGCGCCACACCGCCGAGGGCATCGACCCGACCGACGCGTCGGTCGACGACGTGCTCCAGGACGAGGCGGCGGCCGGGGTGGACGACTTGGACCGGCTGGCCGAGCTGCACGCCGGGGCGCACCGGAGCGGGACAGCCCTGCACGACTATCTCCTCGCCCAGCGGGCGCAGGGCCGCACCGTGCTCGGTTACGGCGCGCCGTCGAAGGCACCCGTGCTGCTCGACATCAGCCGGGTGGGACCGGACCTGCTGCCGTTCACTGTCGACGCCGCCCCGGGCAAGCACGGACGCCGGATCCCCGGCTGCGGCGTGCCGATCCGTCCGGTCGCCGACCTGTGCGCCGCCCGCCCCGATGTCGTCCTCATCCTGACGTGGGACATCGCCGAGGAGGTCATCTCCCAGCTCGAGGCGCGCGGCGGCTGGGGCGCGGAGTACCTGGTCCCCCTGCCCGCCCCACACGTGGTCACCGGCTGAGCGCGCCGATGTCCGCGCTGCATCGACTCCAGTCGGCGGTCCGGTCCCGCACCGCGCGGGCCATGGCCGGGCGGCTGAGCTGGGGTCTGGCCGACCAGGCGGTGTCCAGCCTGACGAACTTCGCCGTCGGGATCTTCGTGGCCCGCTCGCTCGGCGCCACGGGTTTCGGCGTCTTCACGATCGCCTGGGTGACCTACGGCGTGGTGCTCAACGTGTCCCGGGGGCTGGCCACCGATCCCCTCGTGGTGCGGTTCAGTGGGGTGCCGGCGCAGTCCTGGCGCGCGGCGGTGTCCCGGTCCTCGGGCACCGCGCTGCTCATCGGCCTGGTCTCCGGCGCGGTCAGCGTGCTTGCCGGTGTGCTGCTCGGCGGCACGGTCGGCGCCGGTTTCATTGCCCTCGGTCTCGTCCTGCCGGCCCTGCTGTTGCAGGACAGTTGGCGGTTCGCGTTCTTCGCCGCCGGGCAGGGTCGACAGGCGTTCACCAACGACGTCGTGTGGGCCGCGGCGCTGATTCCCGCGCTGGTGTTCGCGGTCGAGCACGGGAGCGTCTTCGGTTTCGTGCTGGCCTGGGGTCTGTCCGGGGCCGTCGCGGCCGGTTACGGATGCCTTCAGGCGCGACTGCTGCCCCGGCTGGCCGGAATGCGCACCTGGTTGCGCCAGCAGCGCGACCTGGGCCCGCGGTATCTGATCGAGAACGTCAGCAACAGCGGCGCCTCGCAGCTGCGGATGTACGGGCTGGGCGCCATCGCCGGACTCGCCGAGGTGGGAGCCCTCCGCGGCGCCGAGCTGTTGCTCGGCCCGTTCCTCGCCGTCCTGATGGGGCTGGGCATGGTCGCCGTCCCGGAGGCGGCCCGGGTGCTGCGGCGCTCACCGAGCCGGCTCCCGCAGTTCTGCCTGCTGCTCGGCG
>JBOHHD010000487.1:0-2146 GCA_050700515.1 Pseudonocardiaceae bacterium | reverse complement strand
GGGTTCGTTTCCTCCCCGCCGCCGACCGTCAGATCCTGATCGACGAGTTCGCTGACGTGGCCGAGGCCGCAACATCGGTAGACAATGTGGCGCCGATCGCCCCATTGCTCGTCGAATGGCGCCACACCGCCGAAGTCCGCCAAGAGGTCAGCGCCGGTGACGCGATGATGTTCGGTGAGCCTGGCGCGCGGTATCAAGTCCACGAGGGGAGTGCCGTTTCGACGTGGGTGATCGTGATGCTGACGGTGGTGGGTAGGCCGGTATAGGAACGGACCTGTTCGGCGACCTCGTCCTGGACCTGCTCAGCGAGGTCGCGGCAATTGTGTCCCCACCGGCTGACCAGAGTGATATTGATCCGGGCGCGGCCGTCCGCAACGACGGCGGTCACGCCGTCGGTGGGTATCCGGTGCGCACTGTCGTCGGGGGACAGCAGCCGGATGGCGATGCCGGTCATGGTCTGGGTCAGATCAGGACGCAACCTCAGGACGCCGGGGACCCGGCAGGCGTAGTAGGCGGCGACCCTGGCCACGACAGTGTCACTGATCTGTAGCCGCGAGTGGATCGATGGGCCATCGGGGGTGTTGGCGTGCGGAGGCATCGGTGTCCTTTTCAGCTCCGGAACGTACCTGATCACCAGGTGTACCGGACCGAGTCCTCGAAGATGTCGACCACCTCGACGTCGACGCCGTCCAGCGGCAGGCCCAGGAGGTCTTCGGCGGCAGCGAGGATCATCTGCCGGACCCGGGCGGTGGTGCTGATCAGATCGGTGCCGAACCGGGCGGTGACGGTGATGTGTACCCAGGCCGGCGACGGGCTGACCACGAGCGTGGCATGACTGGTGTGGCCGAGCTCGAAGGGCTCGGGAATCCGGATCTGGCAGCTGCGGACGCGCAGCGCGAACATCTGGTCCACCGCGTGGCGCAGCACGCCGGCGGCCGCGACCCGGTCAATGCGGGCCCGACCGCGCCGGGTGGGTAGCGGCAGATAGCTGGCGGGCCGTAGCTCGGCGAGCACGGCGCCCATCACCCGATCCACCAGTGAGGGGGGAGGTTCGAGGGCTTCCTCGCGCAGCGCGGCAATGGCCGTGGCCAGCCGCCGCTGATCCTCGGCGACCGCCTGGCAGTGCGGACAATCGTGGCTGTGGGTGTCCTGGCGCCCGGCGGCGGCTCGCTCCCACACCTCGGCGGCGTTACGACCGCAGGCCAGCACGGCGATGTGCGGCAGCGCGTCCCGCCGGATGTGGGTCTCGTTCACCGCCACGGTGTCATCACCTCCGCCAGTTTGCGCCTGGCCCGGTGCAGGCGCCCACGCACCGCGTCCGGGCCGCTACCGACGATGTCAGCGATGTCCTCGTAACTCAAGCCGTGCAGTTCGCGCAGCACCCAACAGGCTCGTTGATCTGCCGGGAGGTTCTGCAGCGCCCGCTGCAGCGCGGCGGCGCGATCCCCGGTTTCTGCGGCCTGTTCGGGTGAGCCGCGGTCCGGTCCGGGCCGGTCCTCCAGATCGTCCAGGGAGATGGCAGGCCGTCGTTTGGACAGCATCTTGAGACAGCGGTTGGTGACGATTCGATACATCCACGACGAGAAGGCGGCGTCCCCCCGGAAACCTTCCAGCCGTCGCCACGCCGTGACGAACGCTTCCTGTACCGCGTCCTCGGCGTCGCGGGGGTCATCCAGCAACCGCGCTGCCAGCCGGTAGAGCTTGCGCTGGTGGCGACGTACCAGCGTCGCAAAGGCATACGTGTCACCTTCCTGCGCCCGGACCACCAAGGTCAGGTCGTCGAATTCTGCGGTGATATCCGCTGCATCTCCGAGGCCAGGATCGCCGGGGGCGGGGGGCTCGGTGGTGGGCTGCTCCACGGTATGGGGCTTGGTGTCGGTCACGAACGAGTACGGCGCGCTGGGATCGGCATCGGCTCACCATCCTTCCCGTGACCAGGCTATGACAGCGCAAGCCCGGATCGATTGGTGAGTGTGCTCCCCGCGCCGTTGCGTCGCATGGTGAGCCGCCAGCCGCAGGTGCCGTTGCGTGCCTTAAAGAAGTCTAAGGATTTGCACAGCACCCGATCGGGTACGTGAGGTTCGGGCGGCGCACGGCCTCTTATCGATCGGGACCGTCGCCAGACGCGATGTTTCGCCCCCCGCAC
>JBOHHD010000486.1:0-1829 GCA_050700515.1 Pseudonocardiaceae bacterium | reverse complement strand
TGCCCGCATCAGCGGCGGCAGGAGGGCGACCTCGGGGGCCCGCATAGTGCTCGTTTCTTCAGCCAGCCTCAGGCGTGGGTTCCAGCGCTCGGGGAGGTGCCGATCGTCGAATCCGACGTAGGGCGAGGCGGAGACGGCGGACCGCAACATCGGGGGGCCGTAGTGCCTACCCACCCAGGCTTCGAGCCGACCGGGACGGCCGTAGTCGTTGAAGGCGATCTCCCCGCGGGGGAAATAGTCGGTCAGCCGGGTGAGCAGCGACCTGGTCTCGTCTTCGGAGAACCACGCTAAGAGACCGTCAGCGACGATCATGGTCGGCCGATCGGCGGGGAGCTGATTCAGCCAGTCCGCCTCGGTCACCGACGAGCCGATGGGGTGCGCCTGCGCGCGCTGCGGGAACAGGCTGGCACGCAGCTCGATGACCTCGGGGTAGTCCACGTCGTACCAGTCGACGGTCGATGGTGGGGTGAGACGGTACATCCGGGAGTCCAGGCCGGCTCCCAGGTCCACCACCACTGCGTCCGGGTGGACGGTGAGGAACCGGCGCACCATGTCGTCCAGCAGCTTGGCGCGCGCGGCGATCTGCCAGACCAGTGACCTGATCTTGATCTGGGCGAAGTCATAGTCAATCTTGCTGACCAGCTCGTCGGCCAGCACATCCCTCAGCACCGAAGCCGGCTTGCGGCTGTCCAATGCCCTGCCGTACAGCGTCAACAACAGCGTCCACTGCACCGGGGTGAACCGATGAACATCGATTCCCCTGCGGCGTCCCGCCGAACCCGATTCATCATACGTTTCTGCCATATGAAGAAAGCTACATTCGCTCTGTGGTGGTCGAACAGGCAGACGATCCCGCCGTTCGATACCGCTGGTGTCCGGTCATGGGGCAATGCCACTAAGTTAGGGCTTATTGTGGTATTCTTTCTCCTGTGGCTGATGTGGTTCAGACTAAGCGAGTGCCGGTCGTTGGATCCGCTGATCGACTGACCGATCGGATTTCGTTGGGCGTGTTGGCGGAGGTTTTTCCTCGGGACTTGATTGATGAGGTTCTCACGGAGACCGGTCGGCGTGAGAAACGATCCAGATTGCTGCCGGCTCATGTGATGATGCGTTTCGCGTTGGCGATGTGCCTATTTTTCGATGATGACTACGAGGAGGTGATGCGGAAGCTGGCGGATTCGTTGAAGGGAATGCGATCATGGCGGGATGGGTGGACGGTTCCGTCGACAGCGGCTATTACTCAGGCACGGCAGCGATTGGGGGTAGAACAGATGCGTTTGTTGTTTGAGCGGGCTGCGGTTCCCATCGCGGGTCGGGGGACGAGAGGAGCCTGGCTGGGGTCGCGTCGGTTAATGGCGGTTGACGGGTTCATGCTCGATATCGCGGACACGCCGAAGAATGTCGAAGAGTTCGGTCGACTCGATTCCGGACCGAAGGCCAGCGCTTTCCCGCAAGTGTTGGTGGTGGGGCTGGGAGAATGCGGTTCTCATGCCGTGGTGGCCGCGTCACTGGGGCCATGCCGGACGGGTGAGCAAACCTTGTTTTTGGACTTGCTGGGAGCCTTCGAACCGGACATGCTGGTGATGGCCGATCGAAACTTCTACAGCTTCCAGGCATGGCAACGAGCCCTAGACACAGGTGCTGACCTGCTCTGGAGAGTCAAGTCACTGGTCGAGCTACCGGTTCTGGAGTGGTTAGCGGATGGTTCGTACCGGTCGGTTCTGATCAACCCGAAAATTACTGGAGCTCGCCGGAAAAAACTGATCCACAGCCTCCGTTCGGGACTGGAGCCCCCTGACGACTCAGTGATTCCTGTTCGCGTGGTCGAA
>JBOHHD010000485.1:0-2824 GCA_050700515.1 Pseudonocardiaceae bacterium | reverse complement strand
GGGAGCTGGGCGCCACGGGCGTTGAGCATTCCTTGCAGCTTCTGCACACAACTTCCTCGGGCGCCGGATCTCAACCGGTCACAGTCAGTGCGCAGGTCGGGGGGCATGCTGAGCTCGCGGCGAGCGTCGTCGATCAGTGGGGTCGGAATGGTGGTAGGAGAAGTCGGCTGGGTCGGGTCAAGACCTGCCAGTTCGTGATTGCAGCCGGTGGTGACCAAGGCTGCGGTCAGCACAGCGATCAACCCCCTGCGCCGGACTGTGCAGATCGGCCTCGCTACGGTCCGAAACCTGGCTCGCGACAGTCCGTCGGAGCCATCGAGTGAGACCGTCACCACCGAAGAGGCGTCCATAGTCGCCACTTCGATCGGCGTCGAGGCGCGGATGCAGGCCTTTGCCTGGTCGGCCGCGACCGCAGTGATGGCTTTGGGCATCGCTGTTTCCTCGTCTTGGGAAGAGAATTAAAGTCGCACTTTGATCGGAACCGTCCAGCCCTGCTTGGCCTCGGACGAACCGAAGATTGATCCGTCCGCACCTTCCACGATGAAACTGACTCCCCAGCGTTTCCCATCGGATCCGATATGGCCAATACCCTCCTCAACAGGCAGTGGCCAGTGGAAGAAGCTTGACGTCCGAGAACGTCCAGGCGAGTCGTGGGGAACGTCCTGTTGCGCATTGGGTTCGACCGGAAAGCCAGTACTTACGCTCCAACGAACGATAAAGAAGTCGTAGTTGAACGGGTTCGTCGGACCCCATTCGAAAACGGCAACATTATTCGGAGCGAGGTAGGCACGGACCATCATGTTCGGCCCCTGGTCCGGTGACCAAACCATCTGACCATTCGAAAAATTCTGTTGGCTACCCCGGCGGTCAGGGAGTCCGAACTCAGGACTCGTTGGGCAGCCCAATGAACCGAACTCGCCACCCTGCTGCCTCCACCGGTCACCGAGCAAGCCAGCGGATACCAGATTTTGATCACATGCCATGGCATTCCTTCAGGTAGTCGAATCTGGCCAATGCCTTAGTTGCAGTGAGCATCGCTGTTGGGTGTGGGTGGGAGCATCAGGGCTAGCACTGAAACCGGTACGGCACGGCGGGTGGCCGATCGGATCAGGGTTGGCCCGGATGCGGGGGTGGGCGGGGGAGTGCGAGTATCGGTCGATGGGCCCGCGCGTGTTGATCGTGGATGACCATGCGCCGTTCCGGGCGGTGGCACGGGTGATGTTGGAGTCGGGCGGGTTCGAGGTCGTGGGTGAGGCGGCCAGCGGTGCGCAAGCGCTCAGCGCCGCGGCGACGTTGCGTCCTGATGTGGTGCTGCTCGACGTGCAACTGCCGGACACCGACGGGTTCCTGGTGAGCCGGGCGTTGCGGCGGTCGGCGGACGGGGCGTGCGTGGTGCTGTGCTCGATCCGGGACGCCGGTGCCTACGGCGCCCGGGTGGTGGAGTGTGGGGCGGCCGGGTTCGTCGAGAAGTCCCAGCTCTCGGCTGCTGTCGTGGCGGGTTACCTGAATGTGGGATGAGCCCGCAGGTAGGTCAGGACAGCCAACACCCGGCGGTGGTCGTTGGGCTCGGGTGGCAGGTCCAGGCGCAGCAGAATGTGGCGCACGTGGGACTCCACGGTCTTGGGGGTCAGGAACAGCCGCTGGGCGATCGCCCGGTTGGAGCAGCCCTGGGCCATCAGCGCCAGTACGTCGCGTTCCCGCTCGGTGAGCGTGGCCAGCCGGTCGTCCCGCTGCCGGGCGCGCAGCATCAATCCCACGACTTCGGGGTCGATGGCGCAGCCACCGCCGGCCACCCGGCGGACCGCGTCGAGGAAATCCGCCACGCCGGTGACCCGTTCCTTGAGCAGGTAGCCGACGCCACGCGCATCACCCCCGAGCAGCGTGTCCAGGCAGTGCGCTTCCAGATGCTGAGACAGCAGCAGCACCCCCAGGCCCGGATGACGGTGGCGCAGCTCCACCGCGGCGTGCAGACCTTCGAGGCGATGAGTGGGCGGCATCCGGATGTCGACCACCGCGACATCGGGCCGGTCGGCCTCAATGGCCGCAAGCAGGCTGTCGGCGTCGCCGACCTCGGCGATCACCTCGAAGCCATGCTGGCGCAGCAACCCCGCGAGGGCATCGCGGATCAGGACGGCGTCGTCGGCCAGGACCACCCGGTTCATCGGGCACCGTCGCAGGGCAGCGTGGCCGCCACCCAGGTGCCCGCACCGGGCACGCTGCGTACCGTCAGCTCGCCGTCGAGGGCGGCGACCCGGTCCCGCAGGCCCTGCAGACCCGACCCGCCGATGATCTCGGCGCTGCCCACGCCGTCGTCCTCGACCCGGACCAGCAGTGACCCGCCATCCTGGGTGAGGGTGAGCCGCACGCGGCGGGCGCGGGCGTGCTTGATGACGTTGGTGAGCGCCTCGGCCACCACGAAATAGGCCGTCGCCTCGACGGCCTCCGGCAGCCGGGGCAACAGCGGCGCGGCCAGCTCGACGGGGATCGGGCAGCGCGCCGCAAGCGCGTGGACGGCAGCGAGCAGCCCCGCCTCGGTGAGGACCGCCGGGTGGATCCCGCGGGCGAGTTCCCGCAGCTCCACCAACGCGGCGTCCAGGCCCTCGGCGCTGCTGCTCAGCAGCGCGCGCAGCTGCGGATCCGCGTCGGGGGTGAGCTTCTGCTCGGCCAGCCGCAGACCGAGAGCCGCAGTAACCAGGCGCTGCTGCGCCCCGTCGTGCAGATCGCGCTCCAGCCGTCGCAAGGTGTGCACTTCGGCCTCGCCAGCGGCCGTTCGGCTGTGAGTCAGCTCGCTTACCTGCTGACGCAGCGCCGGCGTCTCGTCGAC
>JBOHHD010000484.1:0-9878 GCA_050700515.1 Pseudonocardiaceae bacterium | reverse complement strand
GGCTTGTCGTCGACGGCGGCGGGCTTGTCGTCGAGGGCGGCGGGCTTGTCGTCGACGGCGGCGGGCTTGTCGTCGACGGCGGCGGGGTCGTCGTCGACGGCGGCGGGGTCGTCGTCGAGGGCGGCGGGGTCGTCGTCGACGGCGGCGGGGTCGTCGTCGAGGGCGGCGGAGTTGTCGTCGAGGGCGGCGGGCTTGTCGTCGAGGGCGGCGGGGTCGTCGTCGTCGACGGCGGCGGGCTTGTCGTCGACGGCGGCGGTGCCACCGGAGGAGGAAGGACTGGCTGGGGTGCTTGAGGCTCGCCCGGGGGCGGCGAAGCCGGTGGGGGCGGGGTGTCGACCTGCGGCGGGATTTCTTGCACCGGAGGCAGCGCTGGTTCCGGCGCGGGGACAGGGACGAGCCGGGGGCCGTATGCCTGCGTCCAGGCCATCACCGCGCGGACGAAGACATCCGAACGCTGGTAACGGAACACCGCGCGGGCCTGCTCAGCGACCCCGCGCAGATCGCTGTCACCCTCGCAGACGTAACGGCCTGCGGCCAGTGCCGCGTCGAACACATTGTGCGGATTGCTGTATCCGTCGCCGTCGGAGTCAGCGCCGACCCGGAGCCACACGCTCGGGATGATCTGCAAGGGGCCCGCTGCCCGGTCCCACTCCGCGTCACCGTCGAGCCGGCCGCCGTCCGTGTCATGGATGGTCGCGATACCGGGGCTACCGTTCAAGCGCGGACCCAGGATCGGGCGGGTGCTGTTGCCCGTGGCATCCAGGCTGCCACTGCCGTGATCGGAGATCACTCGGCCCAGCCCGGCCAGCAGGGTCCAGTTCACTGCGCAGCCAGGCTGCTGCAGCGCGAGAGCCTGCTCAGCGCGCTGATACGCGGTCAGCACCACAGGGGGGATGTACAGGGCACCAGCGGGAATCCCCACCGCCGGATCGGGCCGGCCATCCGCTGCGGTGATATCCGCCAGCACGGAGCTGCTCAGCTCAGCGGATTGCGGCAAGGTCCCGGAAGCACTGTATGCAGCGAGTGCGGCCAGATCGTTGCGGGTCTGCGGGTCGATCCCCTCCGCCGTGCCCGGCAACAATCCGAAGCTGGACAAGACCAGCGCGGCCAAGGGCAAAAAAACTCCTCCCGCCGCCAGCATGCCCAGCGCAACGCCGCGGAATCGAGTCGAGGGGCCGAGATCCGACACAGGCGTTACCTCCCTTGCGCCAGCGGCTTCCCGCACGGTACCTGAACCGCTGCGGAAGGTAGCCGGACAAGTGACCCACCCAGGCCGATAGCCTGGGTACACTCCGGGCTGTCGTGTGCGCCAGCACCGGCGAGGTTGACATTCATGACCGCAACGACCTGGCCCGGGACCCAGCGACGCGAGGAGGGGCAGGCATGGGCCCGCTTCGGATACAGCTGGACCGCATACGCCGCCGTGCCTGGCTCGTCGTCGCCATCACCATCCTGGCGGTCCTCGCAGCCGCGGCGGCGTCGCTCGGACAGCAGACGACCTACACCGGGCACTCGACGCTGAGGATCAGCTCGCAGGATCGCGCTCCCGAGCAGGACGCACCACTGGCGCAGGGATACGCGGAGCTTTTCAACGAGCAGTCCTACCAGGATGTACTCCGCAGGACCGCAGGCGTGGCGGGAGACCTCACCTTCAGTGCCCGGACCGCCGGGACCAGCTCCATCGTCTACGTCGAAGCCACCGCCGGCAACGCGGAGCTCGCCGCGGCGGCAGCCGCGGCCATGGCGAAGGCGTTTCTCACCGACATCAACGCGAACGAGCTCGCCGAGCGGGAGAGCCGGATCACCGAGCTGCGCAACCAGATTACCGCCGAACGCGCTCTGCTGGTGACGCTGCCGGCGTCGAGCCCCGAGGCGTCGCTGTCCGCCAATACCGTCCTCGCCCTGCAATCCCGGATCAGCGAGTTGCAGGCCGACAGCTCCAGCCAGCTTCGGGAGTTGCAGATCAACGCCGGCGTGTCGACAACCGCCCCGGATCTCGTCCAGAACGTCGGGCTCGCGCTGGTCGGCGGGCTGGTGCTGGGCTGCGTCATCGCGCTGGCCCTGGCCGGTGTGGAGAACCGGCTCGCCACCGCCCACGACGTTCGCGACCGGCTCGGCCTGGACACCCTGGTCAGCCTGCCGGGGGGCAGGTCGAAGGCCGCCAGGCTCAGCCGCGCCCAGCGCTTCAAACAGCTCGCCAACGTGGTCAGCCTGGGCGATCTGGATCGGCCCGCGACGATCGCCATCACCTCCCCGCGCGCGACCGTGGGCACCGCTCGGGTCGCGGAGGGACTTGCCTACTACCGCGCCGTGCAGGGCGAGCGCACCCTGCACATGTGCGCCGATCTGCACCAGCGGCGCGGCCGCCGCGACGAGCATCAAGGCCGGCCGGGCGTGGCGGACATCCTGGCCAGTGGCACCGGCCGCAGCAGCGCCGGGCTGGAAGGCACGATCTTGTCGGGATGGTGCGAAACCATGCGGGTGATGCCATCCGGTAGCTCTCAGGTCGACCCCTACGCACTGTTCGCCCGAGAGCGCTTCACCGACCTGGTCCAGCGCGCCACCACCGTCGCGGATCTCGTGATCATCGAAGCGCCGGCGATCATCGAAGCCGCCGAGAGTCAGGTCATCTGCGCCACCGCCGACCGCACGATCCTGGTCATCGAGGAGAACGCCACCCGCGCCGGCGATGCCAGCGAAGCCTGCCAGCTGCTCGATCAGGTCGAGACCACGCTGCTCGGGGTGGTGATCATCGGGTCCCCGTCGGGTCGCGTCCAGGCGCCTGCCGAGCAGTGGGACGCCTCGGCCGAGCCCACCCCGGTTGCGGAAGTGACCACCAGGTGACGCAGGCCCGGTCGGAGCCGAGAGAACCGGCCGTACAGCGTCCTTCCAGCCGGGGCCGCTCCAGCTCGGGCCGCTTCGGTGCAGCACCGTTGCTGGCGATCGCGGCCTTTGTCACGACGCTGGCCGTCCAGTTGATTCTGCTGATCAGCAGTCCGGCCAACGTCGGGCTGATGATCGTCGTCCTGGCGCTGGGCACGGCACTGGTGTTCGCCGGGCTCGGCAGCCCGACCCTGGCGGTGGCCCTCTTCCTCGTCGCCGCATTCCTGCGGCTCGCCCTGCCCCAGGCCGGCCTGCCCTTCGACCCGTTCGTGCTCGCCTTCGCCGGAGTGATCCTGGCGGCGGGAGTCGCCATCGCGCGCCGGGTGAACCAATTGCCCCGCCTGGGTGCCGTCGAAGCCGTGATGGTCCTCTACCTCACCTGGAACATCGTCTCGGCGCTCGCGCCACACCGGTATCCGGCGAGCGTGCCGGACACCGGTGAGGACTTCGCGGTGTGGCGCTTCCTGCTCACCGGCGCACTGCTCCCGTTCGCCCTGTATGTCGTCGGGCGCTTCGTCTTCGACCGGGACTCGTCGGTACGGCGGCTGCTGTGGATCGTGCTGGCGCTGGCCGCCTACTCGGCCGTGGTGAGCGTCGCGCAGTTCTTCGGGCCGGCGGCCCTGGTGTGGCCGCGCTACATCGTCGACGGCGCGGACTGGCCGGGTCGCGCGGCCGGAGTGTTCGACCAGCCGGTCCAGAACGGGCTGCTGCTCGTGCTCGGTTTCGTCATCGCGCTGCTGCTGGCCGGGCAGGTGAGCGAACCGCGGTGGCGCCGAGTGGCCGCGGGCGCCGTCGCCGTCGCGGCGATCCCCGCGATCTACCTGACGCACACCCGCGTCGTCTGGCTGGTCTTCGGCCTCGTGCTGGTCGCCGGCTCGCTGTGGGCCCGCAACTTCCGAACCGGCTTCGTCGCCACCCTCGTGGCGGTCTGCCTGGCCATCGGGGTGGGATGGTCGACGTTCACCAGCGACGACCGGACCCGCGGGGGGATCGGCTCGGTCAGCGAGGTGGACTCCCGGTTGAACATCATCGCCACGTCGCTCTGGGCGATCGGCGAGAAGCCCATCGCCGGATGGGGAGTCGGACGCTTCAACCAGCTCAACACCTACCACCACAAACAGTGGTCCCCCGGGATCGACTGGAAACTGGGATACGGCCTGTCCTCACACCACAACGAGCTCGGCATCGCCGCTGAGCTTGGTCTGGTGGGGCTGGTGCTGTGGCTGACGATTCTCGCCCTGGTCCTCTGGCGGCTGGTCAAGGCGGTGCGCCGGCTACCCTCGGACGGGATCCGCAGCCACGGTCTGGCCGTCGTCGCGCTCCTGGCATTCCTGTCCTGGCTGGTCGTCGGAGCCACCGTGGAGCTGCGTTTCTTCGAATTCTCCAACGGACTCGTCTGGCTGCTGGCGGGCATCGCGGTGGGCTGCGCCGAACGGGCCCACCCTGCCGAACGGGCGCCGCCTGCGGAACGGACCCAGCCTGTCGAGCAGGTGCGGGGATGAGCCTGCTGCGCCGCAAGGTGCGGCCCACCGGACCGCTGCGCGTGCTGTACCTGGTGCCGGACCTCGGCGTGGGCGGGGCCGAGCGACACGTCACCACGTTGCTCCCAGCACTGGACCGGACCCGGTTCACCCCGTCTGCGCTGTGCATTGGTCAGCCAGGGGCACTCTTCGGCGCGCTCGCGGCGGGCGGTGTCCCGGCGCGCGCCCTGGGCCGGAGCAAGGGGAAGTTCCTCGTCGCACTCGCCGAGCTGGTCGTTGAGCTCTGGCGGAGCAAGCACGACGTGGTCATCATCCGGGGTTACAACGCGGAGCTGCTCGGACGGATCGCGGCCATGCTCACCCGGGTGCCACGGCTGGTGGTCTGGGTGCATCACTGCGGCGACCTGGCACCGCGCGGTCGGGTGCGGTGGCTCACCGACCGCCTGCTGGACCCCTTCACCAGTGCCTACTACGGCGTCGCGCACGGACAGCTTCCCTACCTCACCGGCGAGCTGGGCTACCCGGCAGCGAAGATCTGCATCATCCCCAACGGAACCGAGCTGCCGGTCGCCGGTCATCCTCAGGTCGCCGGTCACCGGGACCCTGCGGTCGCCGCCGCCCTCGGGATCGAACCGGGCGATCCGGTGGTCGGCATCGTCGCGGCGCTGCGGCCGGAGAAGGACCACCCGACGCTGCTGCGCGCCGCCCGGTTGGTGATCGACGAGCTACCCCGGACCCGGTTCCTGCTGGTCGGCGACGGGCCGGCGCGCCGGGAACTGGAGCAGCTGGCGACCGACCTCGGCATCGCCGACCGAGTGATCTTCGCCGGCTCGCGCTCGGATGTCGGCGCGCTCCTATCCTTCATGGACGTCTTCACGCTGAGCTCCAGCACCATCGAGTGCGCCCCGATGGCGCTGTTGGAAGCGATGGCGGCCGGACTGCCCGCGGTGTGCACCGCGGTCGGCGGGATCCCGGACATCATCAGCGACGGCAGCACGGGGTATGTGGTGCCCCGGCGCGATCCGGGCGCGCTGGCGCAGGCGTACCTGCCCCTGTTGCGTGATCGGGAACTCGCCACCAAGCTGGGCCGGGCGGCCCGGGAGCGGGTGGAATCGGAATTCAGCCTGGAGCGCTCACGCCAGAATGCGCAACGCGCGATCGAGGAGACCGTCGGACGGGTTCCAAGGCGTCCGATCCGGCTCACCGTCGTGCTCGACATGATCAGCGTGGGGGGCGCGGAGGTGCTGCTGCTGCACCTGCTGCGCCGGCTCGACCCGGCAACGGTGGTGACGCGGGTGGTCTGCCTGCGGGCGCTCGGGCCGCTCGCCACGGAGTTCCAAGCGGCCGGGATACCCGTCGACGTGCTGCACCGTGCGGTACCCCAGCGCGCGGTACTGGGCCGTGCCGGACGGTACGCCCCCTCCCGCGTCCTGCACCTGGCCCGCTACCTGCGGCGGCACGGCACCGACGCCGTCCTGGTGACCCATCACCAGCGGGCGCCGCTGACCCTCGGCCGGTTCGCGGCCCGGCTCGCCCGGGTGCCAGCCAACCTGATCGCCGCGCACGACATGGACCTCACCTCCGTCGGCAAGCGCTGCCTGCCGCGCCACGACGTCGAGACGCTGTTCCTGTCCAGCGCCCTGGTGCTGCTGGCCCCGAGCCAGGGCGACTACCTGCACCGCGAGGAAGGAGTGGGACGGCTGCCCTGGCGACGGATCCGGGAGGTCGTCATCCCCAACGGCATCCCGCTTCCTTCGCTGCCGACACCGCAACAGCGCACCCAGGCCCGGTCCGCGCTGGGCCTGGACCCGGCGGACTTCGTCGTCGGCATCGTGGCGCGGCTGTCCGCCCAGAAGGCCCACCACGTTCTGTTTCAGGCGATCGCGCAGCTGGCCCCGGCCCATCCGCGGTTGCGGCTCGTCGTGGTTGGCGAGGGCGACCGGGTCGCGGAGCTGGCCGCTCTTGCGGGCGAACTCGGCATCGCCGACCGGGTGCAGTTCACCGGTCTGCGCCGTGACGTCGAGCAACTGCTACCCGCCTTCGACGTGTCATGCCTGTCCTCGGTCCACGAGGGCGCCCCGATCACGGTAATCGAGTCGATGGCCACAGGCGTTCCGGTTGTCGCCACCGACTGCGGCGCCCTGCGAGACATGATCACCGACGGGCAGGAGGGTTTCCTGGTGCCGGTGGGCGACGCGGACGCCCTCGCCGAGCGGATCGCGCGCCTGGCCGCCGATCCGGAGCTGCGGACCCGGCAAGGAAGCCACGGACGCGCTCGGGCCGAGCGCGACCACCGGATCGAAACGACCACGGAGAGCTTCCAGGACCTGTTGACCACCCTGGTGGTCAGGCGATGTAAGGACATTCCGCACGGCGAATTCAGCGAGCCGGGGTTCACGGTGGGTTCGCTGAGCTGAAGCGGACTCAGCTGCGGGAATCGGTCCAAGGTGTGCTGGATGAACTCCGCGGCGATCGTTGATTCTCTGCTGTCAGGTCAGCGGGCCGGTCGTGCTGGTCAGCCACTCGGGGGTTACGCCCGACGGGCGTGTGTCCGCCCCGGTGGACAATCCTTCACCAACCCCACGAATTACACGCGTGGGGTTTCACGAAACCTCTTGTCCCGGAGATGCGCATCGTGTTGTGGTGACCACAGGCACGGAGCACTCGATCCCGCTTGAAAGGTGGTCAGTCGAATTGAGATTCCGCACCAGATCGGCGACAGCAGCACTTATTCTCGTGGTGGGAGCTTTTGCGTGGCCGGGCACCGCGTCCGCTCACTCTGATTGTAATGACTTCTGGCGCCATAGCGGCCACACGGAAAATGCTCGATGGCATCACTGCCACGATTGGCAAAGCTATCCTTCGGGTGGGGGTAGCATTACTCAGGCGAGGGTCCACATCTGTGGATACAGCGGAACTCTCCACGGTATCACAGTAGCCCACGTTCATAGAGATTTCTTCCCCGACAAGTGGGAGACGGGTGGCCATGCACACGACCCTGGCGGTGAAGGCTGCTAGGTCTCGTTGCAGACAAAATTATGAGCTTCAACAGCAACAATTGCATGGGCCGGATGCACCCAAGCCCTCGGATAGATTGCCCCGAAGCGTTGATGGTCAAGCCAGGAAGGATAAAGCTATGGGGAAGTGGTCGAAAGTTCTTATGGTGCCTGCTGTGGCGACAGTAGCCGCGTTCGCTTTGGTGATTCCCGCCAGCGCTGTCACTTCCGCCTCTGTTGGCGGCTCCGTCACCGCACAGTCGGACGCTGGGTCTTCTTCTTGGCGGCCCAGGTGAGGTGGTGGGCAGCTAGATCCGTGTGACCACAGGATTGAGCACCCTGACCAGCTCAGTGTGGTTGGCGGTGATCAGATTCTGGCGGGAGGCTGCGATGTTGTCTTCTTCGTTGAGATTCGACCAGTCCAGCCGCCCACCGGCCGCTGCGGAGAGTTGGCGCAGGAAAGCCCGCTGAGTTCTCCCGTTTCCCTCTCTGAAGGGATGCCGGGCATTCAACTCACCGTAGTAGTAAGCGACTTTGTCTAGGAAGGCGTGGTGGGCCAGGCCGATCAGCCACCTATCTGTGGCCAGCTTGGTCAAGACGGAAGAGACCTCGTCGTCAAGGTACTGCCACGAGCAAAAAGGTGGCCCGTCTTTGTGGATGTTAACCGTCCTGGTTTGCCCGGCCCAGTCGTAGACATCCTGGAAAAGCCACTCATGAAACCGCTGAAGGTGCTGGAGGTTGTACTCACCGGGAAGGGTTTCGCGGTTAAGTTGTGAATCCCTGTGCAGACTGATGCGCTGCTCGGCCTCCGCGAGTTTCTCCGGGTCGGTCAGTCCAAGCTTGTTGCGGAGACAGTCTGAGTCGGGCAGCAGGTAGGGATCGGTCACGCCCGCCTGGCCCGCTCGATTTCCTCCGCGATCACGTCGTCGATGGACCTGATGCCGTGGGCGACCTCCAGGAGGACTTCGTGAAGGTCGTCGTCGACAACGAGGCCCTCCATGGCCGCACTGCCGATGGCCTGGGCGACCGCCACCTCGGGTTCGGAACGCTGTCGGGCGTAGAAAGCCCGCATCTGGTCATGGGAGATCGGCTCGGAACTGTGCTCCCCATCAGCGACGCCCGCCCGGGCCACGATCCAGGGCACCTCCTGATGGGTCATCCGCGACAGGGCCTCGGCAGAGAACCCGCCGTACTTGTCGACCACCCACTCCACGGTGCGGGTCTCCACCAGACCCAGGTGGTCGGGATTGCCGGTGGGCCAGTCAGCGACCTGGTATTTGTGCCGGTGTTGGCGGTGCAGGTCGGGCACCACCGGTCCTCGCGCCCACGCCTGGATGGTCTCGGGAAACAGAGGCTGGCCGGTGAACGCCAGGTGCCATGCCTGACTGTAGAACACAAGCTTTTGCAGCTTCATGGTCGTCACCGCCCCGGTACGGGTCAGCAGTGCCGCTGCGACGTCATCGACGCGAGCCATCGCACCCCTTCCCCTACCCACAACTCAGGTGACTACCGCACCGTAGCGCGCTAGTGGCCAGTCTGGGCAGACCTATCCAGGCGTGTCGCTTGACAAGCGAGGTGACAAGTGCAAAGTCACCCCCCGTAGCAGAGCCGCCGTCCGGACACAGATTAGCCTGCGACTGGGTGTTTCCAGGTACAAGCGTCGCCGAACACGATCCCGCCGTTCGGGTTGGCGGTACTCACCCCCATACGGAGCGGGGCCATCAGTGTCCGGGACATTCTCAGGTCGCCAGAACATCGGTATCGACGTGGCTGGTGATGTCTCGCATGTAGCGGACTCAGCTGGGAATCAGTCCAAGATGTGCTGGATGAATTCCGCGGTGATCGTTGATTCTCTACGTCGAGATCTCCGCGGCTGCGAACTCCTTGTCGACGAGTCGGCCTCGATCCGGTGGGCGGCCCGGCTCGACAGCGCCGTGGATCAGGATGCGGGTCTGTTCCCGGGCCGCCACCTACGCAGCCTCAATACGCTGCCCCTTGCGGTCGCGCTGCGCGTCGCCGCAGAAGCCGTGCTCGATCGCCTGGCTGCGTGCTGTCACTGGCGCTGTCGGCCAGCAGCGCGACCTCCCCATACAGCTGACGGGCCAGCCATGCTAACGAGCACGGCCACCCGCCGCCCGGGACGAAGAGCTACTCGGCCGAGGAAAGCCGGCAGCGACTCCTCCGGCGCCTAGTACTACAGGGCTAAAGCCCTGGTTGCAGTGGTGTCTGGGGCAGGCTGGTGATGGTACCGACACAGGTCGACGAGTCGTTGCAGGTGCAAATGTCCTTGTAGCACTAGACCTATAACCCTGACGAACCCGCTACCCCATCTCCACGGTGGGCCGCTCCAACTGGATCATCCACGGCGTCGGCAAGTAGATCCCAAGCGTCGCGCCGTTGTCGAACTCGATGGGTCCAGGACTGCCACACCCGCACTTGCTGCGGTATCCGCTCGATCTATCCCCGCACCCGCCGCAACGGGCGCAGCGGCCGCCCCGGTGCTCTCCTGGCCTGGTAC
>JBOHHD010000483.1:0-4768 GCA_050700515.1 Pseudonocardiaceae bacterium | reverse complement strand
CCAGCTCGAATGGCCACCGCACCCCCAGCTCGGCGCCACGCTCGAACATGGCGAACGCGTCCAGCGTGCGGTCGTTGCTGGGCGCGCCGGTGCGGTGGGTCGTGTCCGGGTAGTAGTGCCGGGTGTGCGAGATCCCGTACCGGGGGACGTGGAACGTCGGTGGCACGGCCAGCGTCGCCAGCAGCCCGTGCACCACGCCCTCGTCGAGCTCCGGGGCCCGGGTGCGCCACACCGCATAAAGCGCGCGCAGCAACCGCCACGGCGACGGCGACGGCGACGGCGGCAGATCCACCGCACCCTCATTGACGTGCCTGCCCCACGGGTTGGCGTGATACCGCCCCCAAGGGAAACGCAGCACTAATGTGGTCGGCACCCTACCCTCCCGCCACCAACACCGACGCACCCCCGAAGCTCCCGTAACCACCCTGCTCGGAGCGCCGGATGGGCGCTTCCATCACCTGACGGACACCCCGAACGCGAAGTTCATCCGACGACAGCTTGCGGTCTGCTCCTGCCGCCGCTGCTCCTACCACCGCGGAATCACCCACCAGCGACCAGATGATGTCGCGTTCCAGCGAAACTGTCCACAGTGGCCAACGAAGTGCGCTCCGCTTCCAGGACCTGTCGCACCCGCTCGTCTTGAGAGACGGCGGCTGACCGTAATTCCCCGTGACCGCGCGAGTAGGAAAGAACACCAGTCCGAGGAAGGCCAGCCAGTCGGCACCAGGCACGCCGAGTCGCTTCTCGTTGGACGGATTAACTGCCCGCACCGCGTAGAGGCGCTCACCCTGCGAATTCCAGGACAGCGTCGGCAGCGGGCTGTCTTCCCGCCATGGGCCGAATATCGCCTCCCGGATTCGCTCGGCATCAACCCGATTCGCCAGCTCCCGCACCATCACGAGGAACTTCTGCTGTCCAGCGGTGAAGTGCAGATGGGTCGGCTTACCATTACCTTTGCCGTCCGCAGCGCCTTCGGCCAGTAGGGCGCAGAAGAGATCCGCGTCGGCGCGCGTGTCACCCAGGGTGTCGAAAACCTCTTTCGCCCACTTGCCGTGCACCCCAGGTGGTGGCTTCACATCGTCGAGCGGATTATCCGCAGGTCCGCGCAGCACTACGCTGCCCTGCCAGCGCACCCGGTCCGCATCGACGAGCTCAACCAGCTCATCTGCGTCCTTCATACTTCCAAGGACTGGCCTTGGAACCAGGTCAGCAGTCCAGCGCATGGTCGGTTCCCGCCCGGCGCGGTGCAGGACGTCCAGAATTCCCAGTGCGGCGAGGAATCCGAGCGGATTCGTCCCGCCCAGAGCGGGCAGTTCCATGTCGGTCATCTCGCGCGCTCCTCGCCGGCCTCGCCGACCTCCCTGGCCTCGCTGGCTCGATGGTCGGCCAGCCGCAGCACCGCTTCCAGCCAGGCCAGCCCGTACCAGCCGTATTTCCGCACGCACCGCCAGAACCGTTGTGGAACGCCCTTATCGAGCCGCAGCAAGCCATGATCGCTGCACGCCTCCAATACCCGCCCGTCAAACTTGGCTCGCAACTGCTGCGGTTTGTGATCAAAACTCACCGGGACGGACGGACGGGCATAGCCGTGATGGCTGGCGATCAAATGCAATACGAGATCCCAGTCATGTGCCTGGTTCTGAAGCTGCCGATCGTGCTCTACCAGTGCCACCGTGGCGAGTTCGTGCCGGGCGCGAGGGGGGTACCCAGCAGCCGCCTCGGCACGTCGCCGTCGCCGGTAATCGGCCGCTGGGACGACTGATTTGGCCAACGGTTCAGATCTCTCGATCACCTCGCCACCACTTAAGATCAGCTGGAAGCGCTGATCGACCTTGCCGAGGTCATGGAGCCGCCCTGCCAGGGCCAGGTCCTCCGCAATCGGCGTCGGCAAGTCGCATGCTTCGGCCAGGCGCTGAGCCCAACATTCGACATCGAGCAGATGTTGGTCTAAGAACACCTCCGCGCCGAGGAATGAGCTGGTGGATGGCTCCGAATCGGCACCGACGGATTCGTGGCGCGGATTGAGCTCCAGGATCCGTCGAGGTGACCGGACGATGAACATCTGCACCGGTTCCTCGCCATCCTGTCGGGTAGGCGCGATCTCCACCCGGTCCACTTTTACCGTCTTGACTTTCCGCAGTATCTCCATGACCTCGGGGAGCCGCGGATCGGAGCCGTTGATCTGGCCAACCATCTCGTCGAGCCAGTTGGTCACCGTCTCGCGATCCAGCTCATGCATATTCGGTTCGGGTACTGGCACAGCTACCGTCAGCGCCGGGTGCAGCCGAAGCACCGCCCGAGCCCGCTGGTTGGCCTGCACCGCAGTGCCCAGATCGCTGACTTCTCCGAGGGCGGTCGGATCCCAGTTGTCTGCTCGGATACCCCCGTACGTGGCTGGCACCACGAGTGTCGAGCCAGCTCGAACAGCATCTGAGTTGGTCACCACGACGCTGTTGTCTCCCTGCCAGCTCAACGCAGGCGCGAAGTCGACGGATGACTCGGTCCCAGCTGCGCCATCCAGCGTGGTGTCCGAGAACGAAGGAGCGGCGCCGTCGCCGCTATGCAGGCCGGCCAGCCAGGCGCAGACAGCGTGCAGTGGGAGCGACATCGCCTCGCTGCTGCCAGGAGGACAGAAAGCCACCAGGGACTCGAGCCGCTGGTCAGCGTCGGGTCCAGACAACGCCTCCGGGAGCACGTCGGCACGCCAGACCACGTTGACTTCCGGACTCCTGCTATGCACACCATGCAGCCAGTGCGCCGGATCGGGATCGGCATCAGGGATGGCGGATGTCTGTACCCAGCAGTCGAGGTGAATCGGCATCGGATAGGGCGCGGACTCTGGTTCGCTACTCAGTTCTTTTCGGATCTTCGGGTCGATCGTGAAAGTCTTGATGCCGAAATCAAGCGGATGACCTTGCAGCCATTCCCAAGTAAGCCGGAGCCGGTCACCATAGACGGGGTCGTCCGCTGTGGCGGTGATGTCGGCTGAAGTCGCGAGAATTACCGAGTTTGCGGGCTGACCGTCCGCTGTGACATCACCGGTTCGGTCCACCCGGCCGAATCGCTGGATCAGGGCGTCCAGCGGGGCGCATTCCGTGACCAGAGCGTCGAGATCGATGTCCGCACCCGCCTCGATTGCCTGGGTAGCCACCAAGACCAGCGGCTTTGCACTGTCCTCCCGGGTCCGGCCGGTGTACAACCGCTTCCGGTACCTCTTCAGCAGCACATCGCGATCGAGCGGACGCATCCGTCCCGTGAGCAACACCGCGTCGATCTTCTGATCGTCCAGGAGACGGTGCACCCGAACAGCAGTATCAACGCGGTTGACCACCACGCCCACAGTCCGCACACCAGAGCGAGTGAGCAGCGCCTCGGCCTCGCTCGCGGCCATTGAGGCCAGCGCTTGTCGATGCTTGACCTGGTCCGATCCGGATACCTTTACCAGTCGTAGCTGTGTCGGTTTCGACGCTCCCAGGCGTCGAGCCAGTACTGGTGTAGCCACGTCCTCGTCTCCGAGCCGCAGCACGCGATCCTCCGGAACGTTCCTACTCGGTGTCGCGGACAGCTCCACCACCGAGAATCGGTCTGGTAGGCGCACGGCCTTCGGCGGGCGGTAATGGCGGTGGATCGCGCCCAATGTCTCAGCGAACGGCCGGGCCAGATGCACCTCGTCCAGGAGGTACAGCACGTCGTTGCCGAGCAAACCAGCGTGCACGGGGCGCATACCGTTGCTCACGCCGTAACCGCGGAACAACAGCCGCGATCCCACCTGATCCACCGTGGACACGATGACAGTCGGCACATCAGGACGCCGTGCCCAGTCGTTATCGCGGACGATGCCCCCACGGAGTTCGGCATACTCCAGGGGCGGCTGGTCACTATCAAAACCCGCCAAGCGGCGCAGTCGCTGCGCTACCTCGAAGAGCACACCGTCGCGCGCATCCCGCAGCCGTTCAGCGATGTGCTCTGCGCGCTGCGCCGCTTGATGCACCACGATGCGCCGATCGACCACGAAGACCATCCGGCGTGGCTGGTCCTCCCGTAGGGCAAGCAGGAACACGGCCGCATCCAGGGCCGCGGTCTTCCCCGAGCCGGTGGGCAGGTCGAGCAACTCGGGCCAGACACCGGTCTCCGCGACCCGATTCACCAACCGCCGCTGCCACGGGAACGGCTCCGGGGGCTTTTCTTCGAGGTCCTTACCGTCAAGGGCCTTGTCGTTAGGGGCCTTGTCGTGGTCATCCTTCCGGTGCAGTTCGCGGAAGAACTCCGTGAAGTGATCTGCGGTGAGCGACCCGGTCATAGCCCACTCTCCGGATTCCGGATGGGCAGGAACAGCCCATAGCCGAGGTAGCGACCGGCACCGAGCAGTACCGGCCCTCGGATGTTCTCGGCGAAGGTCAGCGCTATGTGGACTGTCTGTTTCAGCTCCCCGCTACCGGCGGCCGTGAATCGGGAGAACGCTCGACCCCGCTGTGCACGGCCGTTCCCTGCTCGCGGAACGGCGGACGTCATGCCCACCGGTGAGACCACCACGTCGATCGGCTCCGGCAGTCCGGTGTGCACACAGGACCGAACGACGATCTCGCGCGCCTGCTCGTCCGACACCTCATGCCGCGTCGGGTGGTGCAGCGCGCGGACGAACCGGTCGAGCACGACTGGCGTAACGGAGATCCACTGGCGCGCCGGGCGGCACCAGGTCGCTCGGCGCAGCGGCATCGGGTACTCCGACCAACCCTCCTGCGCCGGTACGACACGCGGCGAACCGAAC
>JBOHHD010000482.1:0-2358 GCA_050700515.1 Pseudonocardiaceae bacterium | reverse complement strand
TTCGACGGCTTCGACGAGCTGGAACTGCGGGTCGGCTTCACCCACGCCGCCGACTACCTGAACACCCTGCTGCGGGCGGTCACCGACCAGGCCAAGGTCGTGCTCACCAGCCGTACCCAGCACTTCCGGTCCACCACCCAGATCCGGACCGCGCTGGGCGAGCAGGTCGCCACCCTCACCGCTGAGGTCTGCACCGCGCTCAGCCAACTCGCTGAGCGCGGGTACACCGCCGACCAGGCCGCGCACACGGTCGGGTCCGGCACTTTGCTGGTCCGTACGCCCGAGGGGAGTTCGCGTTCGTCCACCAGTCCGTGATGGAGTGGCTGGTCGCCCGGGCCGCCGCCGAGCAACTTCAGGAAGGAGCAGCAGCCGGCGCCCTGGTCACCAGGAAGATGTCGACGCTCATGCTGGATTTCTTCTGCGATCTCGCCGGACACGAGGTGGCCCGCCGCTGGGCGGTGGATGTGCTGGCCGACCCGGCAGCAGCCGAGATGGCGAAACAGAACGGACTGGCCATCACCCAGCGGCTCGGCTCCGGAGCGCACGAGGTACTGGCCGGGGCGGATCTGCGAGGCGCCAACTTGACAGGTGTTCGGATGGTCCAAGGCAACCTCACGGACGCCCAGATCTCCGGCAGCCGATGGGATCGCGCGGCCCTGCTGGACGTGTCCGGACTCGACGATCTCGTCGCGAGCCCGGAGTTGGTCGTGGCCGTAGTCATCGGACGGGACCGCGCCGACGCCATGATCGCACCGACCGGGACTGTGCGAAGCGTGGCGTTCTCTCCTGATGGTGCGCTGCTCGCCCTGACACGGGGCCACAGTGCCGAGATCGTCGAGGTGGCAAGTGGCGATGTGCTGCGTATCCTCAACGGCCACACCAACTATGTGTGGGGGGTGGCGTTCTCCCCGGACGGCACTCTGCTGGCCACCGCCTCCGCCGACCACACCGCCCGGCTCTGGGACCCGGCCACCGGCGCTTGCCGAGCCACGCTGCTCACGCTCGACGAGGGCGGCTACGCAGTGCTGTTACCCGATGGCTCGTACAAACTGGTGGGTACCCCAGGCCGTGCCCTCTGGTGGGCCATCAAACTGTGCCGCTTCGCCCCCGGCGAGCTCGACCCCTACTACCCCGCGATCCGACAACTCCCAGCCGAGACACCCATCCCCCGCTGATCGTTGACCGCGAACGCCGCTGCGGTACCGTCGTCAGTGCGAGGTGAGGAGTCCGGCGGCCTGCTCGGTGAGCTGGCGCACGGCGGGGCGTCGCCGGTAGGGGGCGAACTCGCCGACGAACCGGGCCAGGTGCCCGACGCAGCGGGCGGAGTTGGCCTCCCCGCTCAGGGTCTGCACCGCCTGAGAAGCCAGGGCGACAGCTTGATCTACCTCGGGCTGATTCTGGCGTAGGTAGGTGTGGGCCTGAGCCTCGTCGAGCCAATAGCACCAGCCCGGCTCTCCCGGAGTAACCAGCCTGCGCAGTCTCGGCCAGAGTGATCGACTCCCGGATCTGGCCAAGATCCTTGGCCTGCAAGGACATCGATCCAACAATGTCGGCGCCCAATGCCCGGTCCCGGCCGCATGCGCGGCGTGCAGCGCAGCGACATCCTGATAACTCAGTGTGGATTTTATGGCAGCCGCACCTTGATCTTGCCATTTAGTCGCTGCTTGTCGACGGAGTCGGGTGTGGTGGTGGAATCATCGTGCGCGGACTGCGCGGTCGGTCGAGCAGGGCGCGTAGCTGGTTCTCAGCCAGCGTCACCGACACCATGAGGTCGTCCAATAGTCCCTGCGGCATCGCGCCACGTCCGAGACCTGATGCCTGGACCAACGTGGCCAGCGTTTGCTCCTGGCTTGTCGTCATGGCGGGGCGCAGCACCGGGTGTGCCAGGGCTTCCCGGGCCGCGTAGGCGTCGGCCGACGCCGCGGTGATGATTGCCGCCCGCAGACGCGGCAGCTGCGGGGAGCCGTATCCGTCCGTGAGGTCGAGCGCGGTCATGCCGACCCGGGCGCGGAACACCGCCGTTGACGGTTCAGCCTGTTCCACGAGCCCGAGGGCGTGGTTCAGCATCGCCGTGGCGTCCTGCAGGTTGTCGCCCCCGGCCCCGCGTCGGCAGTAGACGCGCAGCAGGCTCGCGACAGCCCGCTCCCATGGCTCTGCGAGCACACTGTCCTCGACCATTGCCGCCGCCCGGTCGTACTCGCCAAGGTCCACCAGCGACAGGATCGTGACTTGGCGGCCGTCCAGCAGCCGGGTGCCGACCCCTCGGTGCGCCGCCGCGTGCTCGGCCGCGTCCTGCCAGCGGCCCGCCAATGCCAGGGCCCGGGCACCATCGGCCAGCAGCGCCGCCCATAACAGGGT
>JBOHHD010000481.1:0-4251 GCA_050700515.1 Pseudonocardiaceae bacterium | reverse complement strand
CGGACCGTGTAGTACTGGAAGTGCTCGTGATAGATGGTGTCGAACTGCGCGTAGCGCACCAGCGTGAGCAGGTGCTGTACCTCGATCGACACCCATCCGTCGTCGGCGACGAGGGCGCGCAGCCCTTCGGTGAAACCGTCGACATCGGGCACGTGGGCGTAGACGTTGTTGGCCACGACCAGATCGGCCGGGCCGTGCTCGGCGCGTACCGCCCGACCCGTCTCGGGGGTGAGGAATGCCGTCAGCGTCGGCACGCCCTGATCCCGTCCGGCCGCACCGACGTTCACCGACGGTTCGATACCCAGACAGGGAATCCCGCGGGCCACGACGTGTCGGAGCAGGTAGCCGTCGTTGCTCGCCGCCTCGACCACGAACGATTCCGCGTCGAGACCGAGCCGGCTGACCGCCGCCTCGACGAATCGTTCGGCGTGGCGCACCCAGGAGGTCGAGAACGACGAGTAGTACGCGTACTCGGTGAACGTCGCATCAGGGGTGATCAGCGGGGGCAGCTGCACGAGCAGGCATCCGGCGCACACCCGGGCGTGCAATGGGTATGTCGTCTCCGGCTCGTCGAGTTCCTTCACGGCGAGAAAGCGTTCGCAGGGCGGAGTGGCACCGAGATCGATGAACGTCTCCAGCCGGTTCGAACCACAGAGCCGACACGACAGATCTGTATTCAGCTCTGCGCTCATGTCAGTAAGCACCCCGGCCTCCCAGTACCGCACTGGCGGTCTTCCAGATAATCATTGCGTCCATGGTCAACGACCAGTTCTCGACATAACGCAGGTCAAGCTGGATTGTCTCCTCCCACGAGAGATCACTGCGCCCGCTCACCTGCCACAACCCGGTCAGGCCGGGTTTGACGAGCAGCCGTCGCCGGGCGTCGAAGGCATATTTTTCGACCTCCTTGGGTAACGGCGGCCGTGGTCCGACCAATGACATCTCGCCGCGCAGCACGTTGACCAGCTGCGGCAGTTCGTCCAGGGAATAGCGGCGAAGGAATGCGCCCACCCGGGTCACCCGCGGGTCCCGGCGCATCTTGAACAGCGGCCCGGCGGCCTCGTTCGCCGTCTCGAGCTCGACCCGCCGCTGTTCCGCGTCGACCACCATGGAGCGGAACTTCAACATCGGGAACTGCGCGCCCGACCTGCCGACTCGCTGCTGCCGGAACAGCACCGGCCCCGGACTCTCCAGCTTGATGGCCACCGCGACGACCACCAGCAGCGGAAAGATCAGCAGCAGCGCGAACAGCGCCACCAGCCGGTCGATGGCCGCCTTGAAGATCCACAGCCCGCCGGTGAACGTCGGCTGGCTGACGTGGAGCAGGGTCAGGCCGTAGACCGGGGAGATGTGCAACCGCGGTCCGGTGATCTCCATCAGGGCCGGGGCGACCACCAGTTCGGCGGGCACATCCTCCAGGTCCCAGGCCAGCTGGCGAATCTGTTGCCTGCCCCAGTACGGGTCCGGCGCCACCGCCACCACCCGGTAGGTCCCCCGGCGCACCACATCCGGAACCTCGGCGAGCTCGCCCAGCACCGGGACGCCCCGAACCTCCTCCGGCAAGCCCCGCGCCCCGCCCGGCACGCAGACACCGGTGACCACCCACCCGTAGTGCCACAGCTTGCGGGTGCGATCGATGAGGTCGGCCACCTCCTCGACGCTGCCTGCCACCAGCACCGGATGCATGCAGGAAGCACGGGCCCGCTTCGCGTACAGCCCGCGCCGCAGCGCGTACCGAGCGACCACCAGCGCCAACCCGGTGACCGGCAGGACACCGAAGACCCACGGGCGGAAGTACCCCACCTCGAACGCCAGCGCCGTCAGGCCCAGCGCCACCACGGCGGCCATGACCGCCTTGAGGAGTCGACGCAGTTCCTCGGCACCCTGACCGAGGATGCGCGGCTCCCATGCCCGACAGACGATCATGCTGACCACCAGGATCGCGCCGGTGACCCCGGCGATGAAACCCGGCAGCCGCCCAGCGAGGCTGGCATCGGTGATCACCAGGCCGATCCGGAAGGACACCGCGATGATGACCAGGTCAGTGAGCACGACGAGGCTGCGGTAGGCGTGTTCCCATCGACCGGTGGACGCTGGGACCAGGGGCGCGGTGAGCACCGAGGGCACCTTGGCCGGGTCCCAGCTGTTGAGCACGTCGCGCCTCACCAGTTGTCGAACGAACCGAAGTCAATCCGAGACGTGCATCTGCATGACCGGCCCAGTCGTGGTGACCGGCGGAGCCCCGGCGTGCGAACGGCCGATGATCGAATTGACCTGATCCACTTTCTCAGTTCCCATATCGGCGCGGGGCAGCAGGCGTTACCGATGTTGCCCAACTTGCTGTACTTATACGCGCCGTAACCGATTGATTATGCTCCGCACACGCCCAGGATGGCGCGCTCCGCGACCGGTGACGCGGCAGCCCGTATCCTTGATGATCACTCTCGGATGACCGGATAGCCTGTGTTGATGTTGACGGCGGCGTCGGGCCCCCCGGTCGGGCGGGCGCTGTGGGTTTCTACGAGCCTGGGCACCCGGGGCGGGGTCTCCAGCTACGTGCGGATGCTCAGCCAGACCTCCCTCTGGAGCCAATGGCAGATAGAGCATGTCACCACCCATCGCGACGGATCCGTTTTCGCCCGCATCGTGGCATTCGCGCACGGACTGTTCGTCTTCGTGGCGCTGGCCGCGCGCGGGGTCGATGTGGTGCACGTGCACATGGCCTCCTACGGCAGCTTCGCCCGCAAGGCAGTCATCTGCTGGCTCGCACGAACCAGACGGCTCCCGGTGGTGGTGCACATCCACGGTGCGGAGTTCGCCACGTTCTACGACCGGTCTCCTCGATGGCTGAAATGGCTGATCAGCACCACTCTCAACCATTCCGGCGCGGTGGTGGCACTCGGCAGAGGCCCAGCGCTCCGGCTCGCCGAGATAGCCCCCAGCGCGCGCATCAGCATCATTCCCAACGCCGTGCGGATCGCCGGACCGATGGCCGAACCCGCCGTCGGTGAAGCCCTCCAGGTCGTTTTCCTCGGCGCAATCGGCGAGCGCAAGGGCACCTTCGCGTTGCTCGACGCGTGGGCGAAGATCATCGCGGAGCTCCCGCCCGGGACCGCGCGGCTCACCCTCGCCGGGGATCAGGAAGTCGACCGCGCTCGAGACACCATCGCGCGCCTCGGATTGGCGGCGACAGTGCACCTGCGGAGGTGGCTCTCCCCCGCCGAGGTCGACAGGCTCCTCAGCTCGTCGCAGGTACTCGTTCTTCCCTCGCTGAGCGAGGGCCAGCCGATGGCGATTCTCGAAGCCATGGCCCATGGCCTCTGCGTGGTCGCCAGTGACGTCGGGGGCATTCCCGATGTCATCGAGAACGGGGTGCACGGTCTGCTCGTCCCCCCGGCCGATCCGCAGTCGCTCGAATCGGCCCTGCGCCAGGTGATCACCGATCCGACCATCCGCCGCCGGCTGGGCGCGGCGGCGCTCCAGCGGGCGCGCCGCGAGTTCGACGTCGACATCGTGTGGCAGCAGCTCGACGCCCTCTACCGCGAGATCATTCAGTAAACCCCGACCCTTCTCCTGATCGTGGCACGCAAAACTGGCCCCGCCCGCCGAGCCCACCACCCCCACCGGCCACAAGACTCCGGTTATCGCGGTAAGTCACCGCAGTGCGCCTCTCCGCCATGCCCCGGGAACCCACGCCGAATGGTTGTCACCCTCGGTGGTCTCAGGGAAGGACTGTCGCAGCGTAGGCCGGTGCCCCCAGAGGCAACGTCGCCCCGAAGTCGCCCTCTGCGGCACCGGCACAGCGGATCCGCCCGTGTCTCCTGCCCGAGACAGCCCAAACCACCGTGACTCCCGAGACCGACACAACACTCCAGAGACCCGTCCGATCAAGCTGCCAACCCCGTGGATGTTCCTGGTCACCGCACCAGCGACTGAGGTGACGAATCCACGTTCTCACTCGTGGTCGGCGTTGGCGACAGGCTCGACGACGACGAAGTCGTCGATGGCGGGGCCGAGGTCGTCGTCGAAGGCGGTGAGCTTGTGGGGGTCGACGGCGGCGGGCTCGTCGTCGAAGGCGGCGGGGTGGTCGTCGGAGGCGGCGGGCTCGTGGTGGAAGGGGGCGGATTCGTCGTCGACGGCGGCGAGCTCGCTGTCGACGGTGGCGGGGTCGTGGTTGTAGTCGACGGCGGATTCGTGGTCGACGGCGGCGAGCTCGTCGTCGAGGGCGGCGGAGTTGTCGTCGAGGGCGGC
>JBOHHD010000480.1:0-13210 GCA_050700515.1 Pseudonocardiaceae bacterium | reverse complement strand
CCCGGAAGAGACTACGTTTATCGACCAACAGAACGTTAACGTTCTTTTCAGACTGTTTCTTCATTGTCACCCCTCGTGGTCAAGCAAATAATAAGGATGCCGAGATGTGTGTTGCAGCACTTCCGTGTGTATCATCACACACAGCGCATATATGAATTTGCGACCACCCAGCAAAATCTATTTCGTCTCGGTATGCCCAGCCGCTATCGTGGCGTCCGGACCTGCTACTTGCTGTTCATGGCCTTGACAAGGCCTGGAGCTCACAGGTGGATCCAGTACTGGTCGACGTAGCCCAGACAGACGTCGCGGGTGGATGGTGGGTAGGAGATGGGCCAGCCGGTTGGTACGTCAATGAAGGCCGGCCATGGAGAGTGCCGACTCTCGTCATCGGTCAGCGCGAGACAGATGCCGTCGAGATTTTCGAAATAATTGGTCATGATTCAACTCTCCCTGTGAAATGGTGCAGCGTTGCCGGTGCTGCCGTGGAGCCGATCAGCCAGGATCGGCCCGATCTGAGCCAGCGATTGCGGCTGCATCATCAGTTCATGCTTACTGGTGATCTCGTGGCTTTCGATCGTGCCGTCGATATACGGTTTCCACACTTCAGGTATGGGCGTCTCGTTATCTCGGTCGATTGTCGCGGTGAACAGCAGCAAGTTTCCGTGGAACTGGCCGGGAGTGAAGTCCAGTGCCAGGCTCGCATTGTTGATCATGATTTCGATGACGGCTGAGACGTGGTGTTCCTCCAGGCTTGCCAACACACTGTCCCGGCTGTGCAGGAGGTCCACAATCTGAGCGGAGGTCAACGGTTCGCCGTTCAGGCTTTCGGCATCGCAACCGAGCATGCCGACAAGGCCGTTCAGGATGTCCCTCTTGTCAGGCACTGGTGGTTTTTCGCCGGAGAGGCCACACACCGGGTAGCCGTCGAGGACGGCCAGAAGAGCAGTCTGTTCGCCGCGCTGTTGGAGTTCAGTGGCGATGGCGTGGGCGACCAGTCCACCAACAGACCAGCCAAGAAGATGGTACGGCCCGGCTGGTTGGATCTTACGTATCTGGTCGGCGTAGTCGGCTGCCATCTGGCCAATGGATGTTGGGCGCGGTTCCGGCCGAGTCAGGCCACGGGCTTGCAATGCATAGATCGGATAGTCGGGGTCGAGATGTGTCAGCAGACCGCAGTAGGACCAGCTGATTCCGCCGGCCGGATGTATGCAGAACAACGGCGAGCGGCACCCCTGCGATCTCAAGGGCAGGACCACGTCGAACGCATCTCGCGGCTCGTCCATGTTCAGGCGTGCTGCCAGCCCTGCCACGGTCGGGGTGTCGAACAGAACGCGGAGTCCCGGCTCAACACCGAATGTGGCCCGTATCCGGGCGATCAGGCGGGTGGCCAGCAACGAGTGTCCACCTAGATCGAAGAAGCCGTCGTCGACACCGACGTGATCCAGGCCCAGCACCTCGGCGAACAACCCGGCGAGAAGCTGCTCTTGTGGTGTCCTGGGCATCCGACCGGTCCCTGCCGATCCAAAATCCGGAACGGGCAACGCGTCGCGGTCCAGTTTGCCGCTGGGCGTCAACGGCAGATGGTCCAACCTCACCAGCGCGGCGGGGACCATGTACTCGGGTAGTCGTCGGCGCAGATGCTCGCGTAGCACATCTTGGTGAAACACGGCGTCCGCAGCGGGCAGCACATAGGCGACCAACCGCTTGTCTCCAGGACGATCCTCCCGCACGGTGATCACGGCCCGCGCGACATCCGGATGCGCCGCCAGCACCGCCTCAACTTCCCCCGGCTCGATACGGAAACCGCGAACCTTGACCTGATCGTCTGCCCTGCCCAGGAAATTCAGGTTCCCGTCCGCACGCCACCACCCGAGATCACCTGTGCGGTACATCCGCCCGCCCGGCACACCGAACGGATCCGCCACGAACCGCTCAGCAGTCAGCTCAGGCCGACCCAGGTAACCGCGGGCCAATCCCGCCCCGGCGATGTACAACTCCCCGGTCACGCCGGTTGGCGCCAACTGCAAACCGGCATCAAGCACGTATACCCGCGTGTTGGAGACCGGCCGACCAATCGGCGTAGGAAGCCGTGTGGCGGCTGATAGCGGGTCGCTCGTGGTGGCACACACGGTGATCTCTGTGGGACCGTAGGCATTGATCATCCGTCGGCCCGTCGCCCAGGTGGCCATCAGGTCCGGCGGGCACACTTCACCCGCCACCACCACCGTCATCGCCGACGGCAGATCATGCTGGGCCGGTATTACGGTCAGCGCCGAGGGTGGCACCACCGCGTGGGTGACCCCCTGCCGGTTCACCAGCGCGACCAACGGGGTTCCCGGCAGCAGCTGTGCCGCCGGAGCCACCACCAGTGCCGCCCCGGACAACAGACTCAGACACAGCTCGCAAAACGACGAGTCGAAACTGGGTGAGGCGAACTGCAGGACCCGGCTGTGAGCATCGACCCCGAACCGATCGATCAAAGTCGCCGCAAGATTGGACACACCCCCATGACTGACGACCACACCCTTGGGGATACCGGTGGAGCCAGAGGTGTAGATGACATACGCCGAGTCCAGGAGCGACAACGACCGGGTCCGATCGGCATCCGTCGGGTCGGTGTCCGAACATCGGTTCAGTTCCTCGATGATGTCGGCGTCATCGATCACCAGTCGGGTAGCGCGGTCGGTGTCCGGTAGACCGCCTTCAAGATGGGTATTGGTGAGCAGCAGTGCCGGCTGCGCGTTGTGAAGCATGAAGTGGATGCGTACGGGGGGGTAGTCGGGGTCCAGCGGCAGGTAGGCGGCTCCTGTTTTGAGTACCGCCAGGATCGACACGACGAGTTCGGGACAGCGGGGCAGGGCCAGCGCGACGATCTGCTCGGGGCCCACACCACGGGTGATCAGCGCGTGGGCGAGGTGGTTGGCGTGGGCGTTGAGCTGGCGATAGGTCAAGGTGGTGTCACCGAAGACCACTGCCACCGCCTCAGGTGTGGCCGCCACCTGGGTTTCGAACAGCGTTGGCAGGCAGCTTTGAGCCACCGTGCGTGCGGTGCCGCTGTAGTCGATCAACAGCCGGTGGCGTTCTTCGGGGGTGAGGACGTCGATCCGGCTGATCGGCCGGTCCGGATCAGTGACCACGGCCTCCAACAGCCGCACCCACCGCGCCAAGTGCGCCTCGACCGTGGCCGGATCGAACAGGTCGCCGGCATACTCGACAATCCCGTCCAAACCATCGGGGACGCCGTCCGGGCCGTGCCGCTCATTGAGACTGAAAGCCAGGTCGAACTTGGCGGTGGTGGCTGGTATCGGTAGGACGTCGGTGTCCAGTCCGAGCAACTCGAAGTCGATTTCGGGAGTGTTCTGCACCGTGAGCATGATTTGAAACAGCGGGTGATGGGCCATGGAGCGGGTGGGGTTGAGGACCTCGACGAGGAATTCGAATGGCATGTCCTGGTGGGCGTAGCCGGCCAGGGCGGTCTCCCGCACCCGGGCCAGCAGCTGAGTGAAGGTAGGGTCACCGGAGGTGTCGGTGCGCAGTACCAGGGTATTGACGAAGAACCCGACGAGGTCGTCCAGTGCTTGGTCGGTGCGTCCGGCGATCGGGCTGCCCATCGGGATGTCGGTACCAGCGCCCAGCCGGGACAGCAGCGCGGCCAAGCCGGCCTGCAAGACCATGAACAGACTGGCCCTGTTGCGGCGGCCCAGGCCCACCAGTCCTTGGTGCAGCTCGGGAGTACACCGAACAGTCACCTGAGCGCCTCGGTGGGAGGCAACCGCAGGGCGGGGGCGGTCGGTGGGTAATGGTAGTTGTTCGGGCAGTCCCGCCAGCGCTTCTGTCCAGTAAGTCAGCTGGCGAGCGAACAGGCTGTTCGGATCGGTGTGGTCACCGAGCAGTTGATACTGCCAGAGGGTGTAATCGACGTATTGCACCGTTAACGGCGCCCACTTCGGCGCCTCACCCCGACACCGCGCGGCATAAGCGGCAGCCAAATCGGCGGACAGCGGGCCCATCGACCAGCCGTCACTGACAATATGGTGCATCAATACCAACAGCACATGCTGATCCGGCGCCAGCGCGAACAGCTCGACCCGCACCGGCGGCTCGACAGCAAGGTCAAATCCCCGCTCGATCGCGACCCTCAACAGCTCGGGCAGCTCGGTCTCGCTGGTCTTGATGACCGCCAGCTGCGGACGGGCCACCCGCGCATCCACGACGTGCTGCTGCGGCACACCCGCAACGAGCGGGAAGACCGTACGTAGGGTCTCATGCCGCGCGATGAGGTCTCCGAGCGCGGTGCGCAATGCTTGGCGGTCCAGCTTTCCGGACAGACGCAATGCCAACGGCATATGATAAGTGGCACTGGGTCCTTGCATCTGGTGCAGAAACCACAGCCGGCGTTGCGCAAACGACAAGGGCACCACATCCGGACGCTCACGCGCCGTCAACGCCAAACGCGCCTCCCCGGCGTTGTCCAGAAGCGCGGCCAGCTCCGCCGCCGTGGGGGCCTCGAAGAGGGTACGCAGCTCCAACTCGACGCCAAGGACGGTCCGTATCCGGGCGATCAGGCGAGTGGCCAGCAGCGAGTGCCCACCAAGATCGAAGAAATCGTCGACGACACCAACCCGATCCCGGCCCAGCACCTCGGCGAATAAATCGCACAGTAGCTGTTCCTGGGGGGTCCTGGGAGCCCGTCCGTTCCCTCTCGATTCGAAGTCTGGAACAGGCAGGGCGTTGCAGTCCAACTTGCCGTTAAGCGTCAACGGCAACTCATCAATAACCACGAAAGCCGAAGGCACCATGTACGCAGGCAAACGCTCACGCAGGAACTTGCGTAGCAGATCTGATCGGAAATCATTGCCCGCGGTCGGCACCACATAGGCGACCAGGTGCTGGTCCCCGGATCGATCTTCCCGGGTGATGACCGCCACCTGCGCGACACCTGGCTGTGCCGCCAGCGCGGTCTCGATCTCACCCAGCTCGATTCGGAAACCACGAATCTTGATCTGATCATCTACACGGCCGATGAACTCCAGGTCCCCACCGGTGTTCCAGCGGACCAGATCTCCAGTCCGGTACATCCGCCCCCCTGGCGGGCCGAACAGATCCGCGAGGAACCGCTCCGCTGTCAACCCAGGCCGGTTCAGATATCCCCGCGCCAACCCCGCTCCACCGACGTACAACTCTCCCACCACACCCGGCGGCGTCGGCTGCAAACCAGCATCCAGCACATACACCCGAGTATTCATGATCGGTCGGCCGATTACCGGAAGGGGCGAGTGGCCTATCCGAGCCATGAGTGTATCGACGGTGTATTCGGTCGGCCCATAGAAGTTGAACCCCTCAACCCCGCTCACCGATCGAAGCTGGTTCCACAACTGCTCCGATGCGGCCTCTGCGCCGATCACCACCACCCCCGGCCGCCACCGGTCACCATCCAGCAACCCCCCCGATACCAGCAACTGCACATACGACGGCGTGGCATCGACAGAATCGATGTGCTGCGCGGCGACGTAGGCCACCAACCTTTCCGGATCGGTCCGCGTCACCCCATCGACCAGATGCAACTCATGGCCGGCGAACATCCACAACAGCTGAGCCCACGACGCATCGAATGAGAACGACGTCGTCTGCGCAACCCGCAGCCGACGACCTCCCCTCTTCCGCACCACCGGTGCGAGCACCATCGCACGATGGCTGTGGAACAAATTCACCACACTGTGGTGACAGACGACGACGCCTTTGGGGTTACCGGTAGAACCTGAGGTGTAGATCACATATGCCGGATGCGCCGGCGTGAGGGGAGTTGTGCGGTCGGCGTCGGTGGGGTCGATGTCCGCATGGCCCTCCACCACGGTGCGAAGATCGGAATCATCAATCGCCAGACGGGCGATGGAACCGGTATCAGGCAGACCGGCTTCGAGCCGGGTAGTGGTCAGCAGCAGTGCTGGTTGTGCGTCATGGAGCATGACGCTGATCCGTATCGGCGGGTAGTCGGGGTCCAGCGGCAGGTAGGCGGCACCGGCTTTGAGGACCGCAAGGATGGCGACCACGAGTTCGGGTGTGCGGGGCAGAGCCAACGCGACGATCCGCTCAGGACCCACACCTCGGGCGATCAGCGCATGAGCCAGCCGGTTGGCGTGGGCGTTGAGCTGGTGGTAGGTCAGGATGGTGTCGCCGAAGACCACGGCCACTGCCTGCGGGGTGGCCGCCACCTGAGTTTCGAACAATGTCGGCAGGCATGCCGGGACCATTGGGCGGGCGGTGTCGTTGTACTCGACCAGCAACCGATGGCGTTCTTCGGCGGTAAGGATGCTGATCCGACTGATCGGTCGATCCGGATCGGCAATCACCGCCTCCAGCAACTGCACCCACCGCGCGACGATCTTTTCGACCGTGCCGGCGTCGAACAGGTCACTGGCGTACTCGATGACCCCGTCGATCCCCTCGGGGGTGTTGTCGTGGCCATGTCGCTCACCGAGGCTGAAGAACAGATCGAACTGGGCGGTCCCGGTCGGCACCGCCACGTCGGACACCTCCAGCCCAGGCAGGGCGAAATCGGCTTCGGGGGCGTTCTGTACCGCGAACATGATTTGGAACAGTGGGTGGTGCGCCAACGACCGGGTCGGATTAAGAACCCCGACGAGATGTTCGAACGGCACGTCCTGATGCGCGTAGGCCAGGAGCGCGGTCTCCCGCACCCGGGCCAGCAGCCGCGTGAAGGAAGGATCTCCGGAGGTGTCAGTACGCAGTACCAGGGTGTTGACGAAGAACCCGATCAGGTCGTCCAGCGCTTGATCGGTACGCCCCGCGATCGGGCTACCCACCACGATATCGCTGCTCGCGCTCAGCCGAGACAACAACGCGGCCAACCCGGCTTGCAGCACCATGAACACACTCGCCCCACCCCGACGGGCCAGACCCACCAGCCCCTGATGCAATGCGGGGTCGAACTGGACAGTCAGCTGGCCGCCCCGGTAAGAGGCCACCGCCGGCCGGGGACGGTCGGTGGGCAGTTGCAGTTGCTCGGGCAGCCCCGCCAGCGCCGCGGTCCAATAACCCGCCTGACGAGCGAACGTGCTGCCGGGGTCGTTCTCGTCGCCGAGCAGCCGACGTTGCCACAGCGTGTAATCGGCGTACTGCACCGTTAACGGCGCCCACCCCGGTGCTTGCCCCCGACACCGCGCCGCATACGCGGCGACCAGGTCCCGGGACAGCGGCCCCAGCGACCAACCATCACCAGCGATGTGGTGCATAACGATCAACAGAACCTGCTCATCCGGTGCCAGAATGAACAACTCGGCCCGTACCGGCGGCTCAACAGCAAGATCGAACCCGCGTCCGGCCGCAACCGCCAACCCCTCAGCCAGCTCGGTCCCGCTGATCTCGGTGATCGCCAACTGTGGGCGAGCCGCGCGCGCATCCAGGACCTGCTGGTAGGGCACGCCCTCGGCGTGGGAGAAGACGGTGCGCAGGCTCTCGTGCCGAGATACCACGTCGCCGAGTGCAGCGTGCAACGCTGGGCGGTCCAACTTCCCGGACAGACGCAACGCCAACGGAACATTGTAGGTGGCAGTCGGGCCTTCCATCTGGTGCAGGAACCACAGCCGGCGTTGCGCGAATGACAGCGGCACCACGTCCGGTCGCTCACCTGCCGTCAACGCCAACCGCGCCTGCCCGGCACCGTCCAGATGTGCGGCCACACCGGCCACCGTCGGAGCTTCGAACAGGGCGGGAAATCCCAGATCGAGGCCGAGGTTGGCGCGGATACGGGCGATCAGGCGGGTGGCCAGCAGTGAGTGCCCGCCGAGCTCGAAGAAGTCGTCGTCGACACCAACCCGGGCCACGCCCAGCACTTCGGCGAACAGCTCGGCGAGTAGCTGTTCTTGTGGTGTTCTGGGGGCATGGCCGGTGTCGACCGCGTCGAGTTCGGGGGCGGGTAGTGCGGTGCGGTCGAGTTTGCCGTTGGGAGTCAAGGGCAACGCATCGAGCATGACCAGCGCGGCGGGCACCAGGTAGTCGGGCAGCCGCCGGCGTAGCGAGTCACGCAGCAGGTCCAATCGGGGAGCGCTGCCCGCAGCGGCCACGACGTAGGCGACCAGTCGGGTGTCCCCGGGCTGGTCCTTTCGGGCGATGACTGCGGCGTGTGCGATATCGGGATGTGCCTCCAGCGCTGTCTCGATCTCGCCTGGTTCGATACGGAATCCGCGGATCTTGAGCTGCTGGTCTGCTCGGCCGGCGAATTCCAGGTTCCCGTCGTCATGCCAGTGGGCCAGGTCCCCGGTCCGGTACATTCGCTTACCTGGTGGGCCGTAGGGGTCGGCGACGAAGCGCGCGGCGCTCAGGGCGGGGTGGCGCAGGTAGCCCCGGGCCAATCCCGCCCCGGCTATGTACAGCTCGCCTACCATTCCCGGTGGCAGTGGTTGCAGTCCGGGGTCGAGCACGTAGGCCCGGGTGTTGATGATCGGCTGTCCGATCGGTGGGGGTGGTGGTGTGGCGGCGGAGAGGGGGTGGCTCATGGTGGCGCACACGGTGGTTTCGGTGGGGCCGTAGGCGTTGATCATTCGTCGGTTCGTCGACCAGGTGGCGACCAGATCCGGTGGGCACGCCTCGCCCGCAGTGATCAGCGTCATCGTCGGTGGCAGGGCATCGGGAGCCGGCATTACCGCCAGCGTTGCGGGTGGCAACGTCAGGTGCGTCACTTGTTGGTGTCTGGTCAGGGTGATCAGCGGGGCACCGGGTAGCAGCTGTTCGGCCGGGGCCACTATCAGGGCTGCCCCGGAGAGCAGGGCCAGGCACAGCTCGGAGAGCGAGGCGTCGAAGCTGGGGGAGGCGAACTGGAGCACCCTGCTATGGGCATGGATCTCGAAGCGTTCGATCTGGGCCGCGGCAAGGCTGGAGATGCCCTGATGGGTGACGATGACACCCTTGGGACGGCCGGTGGAGCCGGAGGTGTAGATCACGTACGCCGGATGGGCGGGAAGCAGGGGGGTGGTGCGGTCGGTGTCGGTGGGATCGGTGTCCTTGCCGCCGTCCAGCATGGTGCGGGTGTCTGGATCGTCGATCAGCAACCGGGTGGTCAGGGTGGTGTCGAGGAGATCGCCCGCGAGCTGGGTGGTGGTCAGGAGCAATGCTGGTTGGGCGTCGTGGAGCAGGAAGGTGATCCGCGCGGGGGGGTAGTTCGGGTCCAGGGGTAGATAGGCGGCTCCGGTCTTGAGTACCGCCAGGATCGCGATGATGAGTTCGGGGCAGCGGGGCAGCTTCAAGGCCGCGATCTGCTCAGGACCCACTCCTTGGGCGATCAACAGGTGGGCGAGCCGGTTCGCGCGCTCGTTGAGCTGCGCGTAGGTCAGGGTGCTGTCGCCGAAGATCACCGCCGCTGCCTGCGGCGTGGTTGCTGCCCGGGTTTCGAACAACGTTGGCAGGCAGGCCTGGGCAATCGGGCGGGTGGTGTCGTTCCAGACCGCGAGCAGGTGGCGCTGCTCAGGGGTGATCAGGGGAATCCGCGCGAGGTCGTGGTCGTTTAAGCCGCGCTGGAAGGTGGTGAACGCGTCGCGGAGCTGGGTGGCGATCCGGGCGGACAGGACCGGCTCGGTGATCAGCCAGTGGCACTCGCCTGTGTGGCTGATCCGTATCAGCAGCGCGGTCGCGGGATCGGGGGTGGTGGGGGTGTCGAGGCCGTCGGCGAGTTCGACGGTGATCGGTAGTCCCTGGCTGATCCAGTGGTTGTTGTGCAGTTGCGGGTAGCGGGCGAGGATGTCCTGGGAGTAGGCCCCGTGATCGAGTGCCTCGCGTACTCGCCGTTCGACCTCGGTGCGGTAGCTGGTGAAGTCCCCGACGAGGACGGGAACCCGCACCGGCACGGTGGCGGCGAACAACTGCTCATCCGCGGTGGGCTCGGGGTGCCACCGCAACCCCACGTGGCCGTCCGTCTGGTTGGTCAACCGGGCCAGGAAGGCCAGTGTCGCGGCCAGCACTGTCTCGGCGGGGTATCGGGTCGGGACCTCGACCGGCAGCGTGTGATGACCCCGGGCGGTGGTCGATGCCTGTCGGAGAGGCAACTCCAGAGGGGTCAGCCCGGTGAGGTGCTGGACCCAGTACGGTTCGTGGCGCATCGCGTCCCGGTAGGCCACGGTCAGGGTCTGGATGTGCGGGGGATCGAATTCGGGGAACCGGTGCCCGGGGCTGATCCCGAGGGCCTGGGGGGTCAGGGGGGTTCCGGTGAGGGTGCTCAGGCGGGTCAGGCGGATGTCGTTGCTGATGGTCGCCACGGTCATCCCGGCCGCCGATATCGAGGTCACTGTGCCCGGGGGGGCGGTGGAGGGTTCGGCGCACACCTGGCTCTCGCGCACGATCACGAACCCGCAAGCGTCCCGGAGTTTGACGGTGCCGAACTCGTTGGGGTGCGGGCCGAAGTCGGTGGCTCGCACGGCGGTGTCGATCTCCTGGGCGGTTTGCCCCCAGGAGATGGTCAGGGCGCCGGGCGGGCGGTCGGTTCTGGCGTGATAGGTTCGTAGTCCCGGATCTTGGGCGGTCCGGGTCGCGCGTCGCTGGGTGAGTTCGTCGATCAATTCGGCGAACGAGGAGATACCCGCCTGCAGGCACTTGAGGTTGAGGGTGTGGCTGGTGTCGGTGACCTCGACCGGCACGACACGCTGGATGAGGATGTCTCCACCGTCCACCTCGGTGGTCATGACATGCCAGGTGACTCCGTGGCGCCGGTTGCCGCCCAGCACGGCCCACGTGCTCGCGTGCACCCCCGCACCCCGGGGCAGCAACGCGTCATGGAAGTTGATCGGCAACTCCCGCGCCAGCCGCAGTGCCGCGGCGGGAAGCACCCGCGAGTTCACGACGCTGAACAAATAGTCGAACGGACGCGCCCTCAAAAAGTCCAACAGACCGGGGCCGAAGTCGGCCACCGGCAGGCCCTGCTCGGTCGCCCAACCGCGGATCTGGGGGGCGGGCGAAACGACGCCGCGAATGTGACACCCCCGCTCCAGCAGGAGCCTGGCGCATTCCACCAACATCGAACCCTGCCCGATCAGGACAGCACGCAACGACCGTGACTCCATGCTCACTCCTCGAATCACGCCGACATCCTCTGAACCCGATCGGCCATCATGACCGGACAACGTTTCTCCTCGGTTGTGCTCATGGGCCTTCCCCTCCGATGGTGGAAGTCGTGGCCATCGAGCAGGATGCGTCCGGAGATGACGTCGTCCAGGCGTAGCAGGAATTTGGCGATGATCGGGATGGGAAGCAAGCAAGCCAACTGGTTGACATCCTCGGTCAGTGCCCGAGACAACGAGCCGGCCGAGAACCAACAAGCAACGACACCAGGGAGAACCTGCGCTTACGCGGTGCCCCAAGGCGCAACAGAGGGTGCCGGATCGAGCTGGCTGATCCGGTCGAGTCCTGGTGAGCACGGCGGGGTCGTCGCCAGGCACGCCAGATAACCACCCTCGTCGCCAAGGCAACATTCCCCACCCGGGCCAGTGCTGACGACGCGGCAACCTCCCTGCCGCCTAGCAGGCGAGCTATCAGCAGCCGACTAAACTGCTAAACCTTCTTGGGCACAGGGGGAGCGACAAATTCGGCGCTTGCTTCCGCGGCGAGATCCTGCACATCCTCAGCCGCCTCCGCGGCCAGCTTCTTCACCTGCAAACCCGCCCCGATCGTCGTCTTGACAGTACCCCGCACCAGCGGCTTAAGGACCTTTCCCACTAGCGGGGCGGCGACGACACCAATGAAGAACGGTAGCCACATCTTATCTCAGTCTCCATTTCTTTTACTCGTGCATGTCGAACATTCCATTCCCGCGGGTTCAGCCGACCGATAATTAACCCTGAGAATCATCCAGAACCCCGACCCCCTTATATCGAGAGCGGATCAGACCGATCCAGAGATTGCTTCTCGGTGATCAAAATCAAACGATCCAGATCGACCAGATCAGCCTATTTCAAAGCGGCAAGATTCTGTATACCCAGCTCCGGAATTCCCCCCATGGCACCCGACATCCCTCGCACAGGGTAAAATGACTGTTTTTTTTACCACACACCGTTACGAAATCTAGAGATGCCTACCTCGACGGATAAACGCATATCCCCCGGATGGACCGTGGCGACCGGGTAGCAGTAAACACCGCAACGAGCTCATTCCTCGACGGGGCGCCAACCACAACCCTTCGTAGCCTCGGCGAGCACTGGATCGATCTCCAGAACACGCCGACCCTCACCCACGTCCAGCCGGTCCAGCATGGTCGATCCGGACGTCGAACTGGTGCGATGAGTGCTGGTGACAGGCCATACCGAAGTGTAGCTATTCAGCTGGTTTGAGCGTGGGTGGTGGCCAGGCACCGGTGGTAAAGAGTTGGTGGAGGACGTCGAGTTTGTCTTGTCCCCCTTTGGTGGCTGTGTCGAGGTAGGACTGGACGATGGCGAAGTCGGTGCGTCCTGGCAGGGTGCGGCAGGCACCGCCGGAGGTGCGTTGTTGCACCTTGACGGGTCTGCATGATCTTTCTGCCTCGTTGTTGGTGAACGGGACCGAGAGGTTGGTGGCGAAGCGCAGGATCATGTCTTCGAACCGTCGGAACCGACGGATCAGGGTGCGCGCCTTCTCGGCGAGTTTGCTGCGTTCGCCCTGGTTGTCGATCTGTCCGCGGAAGAGCGCGCCGAGGTAGTGGTTGCGGATCTGGGTGAGTGTGGCCTCGTCGAGGCGGTCGGCACCACGCTCACGGGCCGCACGCACGGCGTCGAGGTGCTGATAGCCGGCGCGCACCAGCACTCCGGTGAACTCGGTGAGAACACCACCGGCGTCGATGGTGACCGCGCGGCGGTCTCCGACATGCATCAGGGTGAGGTACTCGGTGCAGGTCACCTGTACATAGGCCAGCGAACCAGCGGCGCGGCCGGGGATCTCATCGGCATGCAGCAGTGGCGCGCTGGCCAGCAGTGTCTGCAGGTGACCGAGAAACTTCTTCTCCAGTCTGCGTGCCGCACGGCCACGGATCCCGGCCGGAAACCCCCTGGAGACCTCGACCGCGCACAGCGTCTCGAGCAAGGTCACGGGCACGACCGATCAGCAGGTTTTGAGCTCGATGGTCAACACCGGGTTGTTCGGATCGGCCGGAGCAAGCGCTGGGCATGGTGGGTGGACGGTCGCCGGGGCGGCAGTTCGGGTGGCTGTGGGCGGCGTATGCGGTCAGCACGGTCGG
>JBOHHD010000479.1:0-2304 GCA_050700515.1 Pseudonocardiaceae bacterium | reverse complement strand
GCCTCCAACAACCGTTCGACGGCGAGCAGCAGTGGCGCCCCGAGGTGCAGCACGGAATCGGGATCCCCACCGGCGACCCGCCGATACTGGTACACGATGCTCGCCTGCTCACCCGCAGGGCGACGGGCGAACATCAACCAACCCGCGTGGGTCAGTGCTCCCGCCGGAGTGAGCAGCCCGAGTCCCAGCAGCAGGTCGGTGTCGCTGCCCCGAGACAGCGCCGCGATGCCGGGCGCCGGTACCCCGCTGAGCAACTCGCGAGCCCGGGCGAGCGCTGTCGCATCCGCTTCTTCCAGGCCCCCACGGCGGGGCCGATCGGGCCGACCAGTCATCACCGCGACGCTCCTCCCGCAACCGCGCCACGTCGTCGGCGGTCATCGGCAGGCAGTCGGTGCCCCGCCGCCAGCAGTAGCGCCCTGTCGAGGTGCCGTAGACCTCCAGGCCCTCGGGCACCGTCACGACCAGGAGGGCGATGCCGTCGACGACCAGCGAGTCGACGGTGACATCGAGACCGGGTGAGGTGCGCTCGTAGACCGCGCGGCGCAAGATCTCAGGAGCTATCTCGGTGCCGACCAGCGTGCCCGGTCCCGCCACATCATCGGACACCCCGAGAACTATCGTCCCGCCGACTGAGTTGGCGAAACACACCGCTGCTTCGGCAACGTTGCCGAAGGTCGCCTTCGGGCTGGTGGAGGGCATCTTGAAGTCCAGGGTGGGGCTCTCCAGCTTCCGGACAACCATGCCCTTGCCCAGCCGCTGCAGGACACGGGCGATCTCGTCAGGCCCTTGATCGAGGCCATCTTGGAGTGCCACTGGTACCGGCGGACGTGTCAGTGCATCACGGTGACCTGATCGGCACCGTGACCGGACCACCACGGGCGGGTACCGCGACACCCCGCAGTCCTGCCCGGTGGGCAACGCCGGACCGGGCCGCTTCCGGATGTGTCGGCTGGGTCGCAGTCTCTTTGTGAACCCTCGGTGATCGCTCGGTATGGTGGTGCGACTGAAGTATTGGTGCGTTGACGAAATGCGTTCGCTGGGTTGGACCTACCTTATCGCTCAAGGTAGCCAAGGCCGACGTCTCTATCACCATTGGGTGATCTGGTGAATGTGTGCTTGTTTTTACGGCAGTTTAGCTGGATAGTAGATAGTAACTAGTCAGAGATCACGAAAGGGTAATCTTCGGTTGAACACTCCGGGGGGCATCGGTGAGATTTAAAAGCTGAGATTGGCTTCGATGGTAAGGCCTAAAAAAGGCTACCTTGTGATCTTTTGCGCATATTTTGGTTGATTATTTGCACTACCGTGCTACCGTCGGGAAGCTATCTTTCCTGCGGTCGTTCTGGGTCTCGGTGTCAGCCCTTTCTGCTTCGAGTGTAGACTATCTCGGTCATCGTCAAGATTGCCGATGAAACCAATTCAACCAGTTAACAGGAGGGTAGTGTGGGTTCAAATACTTACCAGGTCGAGAACCAGTGGGGCGGCGCGAGCGCGCCCTGGAACCAGGGTGGGATTTTCGTCATCGGTGGCCGTCCGGACCAGAGCGTCGTCGCCCTGGACGTCACCTCCAGCGATGGCGGCAAGAACCTCACCGGCACCATGACCTACCAGGGTGAAGGGCCGATCGGGTTCAAGGGTGTGCTGCTCGGCAGCAACAACTACGCGGTCGAGAACCAGTGGGGCGGCAGCAACGCCCCGTGGCATCCAGGCGGCACATTCGTGCTCGGCTACCGCGTCGATCAGAACGTCGTCGCCATCAATATCACCTCATCCGACGGCGGCAAGACACTGACCGGCACCATGACCTACAAGGGCGAGGGGCCGATCGGTTTCAAGGCCGCGCAGACCGAGGGGGCGGTGTACTCCGTCGAGAACCAGTGGGGTGGCAGCAACGCTCCGTGGCAGGTCGGGGGTAAATGGGTGATGGGAACCAGGATTAAGCAGAGTATTGTCGCGCTGAAGATCACCTCGTCCGATGGTGGCGCGACGCTGACCGGCACGATGACCTACAGCGGCGAGGGGCCGATCGGCTTCAAGGGCAGTCGCGAGGGTGCCAATAACTACGTGGTCCAGAATCAGTGGGGTGGCGGCCAGGCGCCGTGGAATCCGGGCGGTCGTTGGATCATTGGCTATCGCACCGGCCAGAACGTCGTCGGCGTCGACGTCACCTCCTCGGACGGCGGCGCGACACTTTCCGGAACGATGACATACGCGAATGAAGGCCCCATCGGTTTCAAGGGCACGCGCGGGTAGCAGTTGACGTACTGAACCGGTCCCGGCCGGGAAACTGCCCCGGCCGGGAAC
>JBOHHD010000478.1:0-3745 GCA_050700515.1 Pseudonocardiaceae bacterium | reverse complement strand
ATGTTCAACCAGCTGCAAGACCAGGCCATCTATGGCCATGACGCGCACCGGCTGGTCGCCACAGTCCTCGCGAGCCTATGAGGCCGTTTTCCTGGCCTCCCGGGCGGTGCAGACCCTGAACGGACAGGTCGACTCTGCCCGCATCGTCGGCTACCTGGCCCGGCTCATCGACGCTTTCGCCCCCTACCGGCGGCGGCCCGCCGTGCGCCAGCTCACCGAACAGGCCGCCGGGCTCCTCTCCCCGCGCTGACCGTAGTGGCGGGCCGCCTGCCCAAGATCTCCCGCACGGTCTAGTCAGGGTTGCCTGATCGGCCGGGATCCGCGATTGGTGTCTACTCCGGCCCTGCGATCTTCGTGAGCAGGGCGGTGATCTGTGCCATGCCAGTGGACTGCATGGCGAAGCCCGCCCGCATTTCCCGTTCGAGCCCGTCGATCTTCTGGCCCTGCTCGAGTTGGGTTTCGCGCAAGGAGTTCAAGACCTGGCGATGGCTTCGCATCTCGGTGCGATACCCGGCCAGGTCCCGGTCGGCCAAGGCAGCCAAGGCCCGGGCGGAGGCAACGTCCTCGCGTAGCCGACCAACCTCGTGCTCAAGCCGGGTGAACCGCGACTCGAGATCATCATTTGGCACGGTCAGATCCTACTGTCACCCGCCTTGGTCCTCCACCCCGCAGCCCGGGCACGGCGAGGTCGATGGCGCGGGCCGCAGGTTGTCGTTCAGGGGCATAACCCCGGGCGGATAGTGGGCTGGGATTGGTGCACACGGTGTACTTCGGTGAGTCCGGTCGGTGATTACGGTGCTGTGGTTCCGCGCCATGGCGCATCGGGTTACGGTGCGCTACCACTGCCTGACCATGGACCCTGGGGATGACCGACGTGACCAGCACGAGCGTCTTGGCCGCCATGCTCACTGAGCTGGGTTGGAAGCCGGAGACTTTGGCCCGGCGGTTGAACGGTTTCGCGGCTCTGCATGGGCGTGTGGAGCGGATGCATGTGAAGACGCCCTACAAATGGTTGCTCGGTGTTCGGCCGCGTTCGCCCTGGCCGGCGTTGACGGCGGCGTTGCTGACCGGTGAGCTGGGGCGTCCGGTCACGGCTGCTGAGCTGGGTTGGGGTGGTGCTGGTGTCGAGGCGGTCTCGGCGATCAGCGGGCTGGTGTTGCCGTGGACGGTGGCGAGGAGCCACCCAAAACGGCCCTTTTCGCTCTCTGGTCGTCGAATCGGTCCGCAATGGCGTCGGAGAGTGTGCATCCGATCGGGGTGTGCTGGCAGGTAACCTAGCGCTCGTACCCTCACCGGAGTATTCCGCCCCGGGGGCCTCGGTGAGGGTTATATCTCCGGTGAGTGAAGGGTGCCAGGTGTCCGAGATGGCGGAGCCAACTATTGGCGAGCGTATCCGCGAGTTGCGCCACCCCCGCTACACCCAGGTCGACCTCGCCGTGGCCGCCGACGTCAGTGTGGACGTCATCCGGAAACTTGAGCAGGGCCGTCGGCACACCGCCTCGATTGTCACCTTGGCCCGCATCGCCCGCGCTCTTGGTGTTGATCTCTCAGATCTGCTGCGTCCCTCCCTGCCGGTCTTGGCTGCCAGCGGCGACCAGGACGGGGTGGTCGCCATCCGGGACGCGCTGACTAGTGTTGATGATCTGCTGGGTGAGCTGGACGACGCCGACGCGCCGGATCTGACCGAGTTCAGCCGCGCCGTGACGTACGCCTTCGGCCTGTACTGGGCGGGCCGGTACGGTCCACTGACGGCGCTGTTACCCCGCCTGCTGACCGAGGCGGTGGCCGCCACGCACGGGGCCACGTCGGCCGACTCGGCCCGGGCCGCCGACCTCGCCGCGCAGATCCACCGAATCGCGGCCGGCGCGTTGTTACACCTGGGTGCCCCAGACCTCGGCCACATCGCGGCCCGAGAAGCGCTGCGGTGCGCCGCGCGGGCATCCGACCCGCTGCGGGGAGCCGCGGTGCGCTGCTCGCTCGGTCACGTGCTGATGCGCCAGGGCCGGTTCGTCGATGCCGAGCGGGTCTCGGTGGCCACCGCCGAGGATATCCAGCCCCACGGTGACGTCAGTACGGCGCAGCTTTCGGTATATGGCGGGCTGCTGCTCCGGGGCGCCACCGCCGCCGCCCGGCAACGCCGCGCCGGTGCCGCCGCCGATTTGCTGGCCGAAGCCGCCACCGTCGCGCGGCGCATCGGGACCGACCGCGCTGACTACGACGTGGTGTTCGGCCCTGGCCATGCCGTGATGGGGGCCGTGGACTGCTTCGTCGTCGCCGAGGACTACGTGGCGGCCGCGGAGGCGGCCCGGACGATGCCGCGTGACTCAGCGCTACCGCTCTCGACCCGCTCGCGACATCTGGCCGACGTCGCGCACACCCAACTCCGGCTCGGCCGCACCCGTGCCGCGGAGTCGGTGCTGCTGGCCATGGAACAAGCAGCCCCGGACTGGACTGCCCACCAGCAGCTGCCCCGTGTGCTCGTCAGGGAGCTGATGACCCGAGGTCGCCCCTCACCGCGCCTGCGGGCTCTCGCCGACCGCCTGCACGCTCAGCTCGGATGATCAATAGCTCCTACCGCAGAACTGACGACGGCGGGTAGGGCACGGCGTCTCACCACGGGCCAACCGCTCTGCTCCACGCTCAGCCCCGTCGATCATCGGTCGTCCACGGACCGGGGATCGGCCGCTCGCCCCGGTCGTGCCGTAGCTGACCACGGTTGGGGCGGGCACTGAGACCAGGAATCCGTAGGCAGGGAGGGCTGAGTAGACGTGGCGAGGGACAACAACGCAGCAGAACCCGGGCGGGACCCATGGCCGCTGACGCACCGGGAGAAAGAACGCTTCCGGCTGGTGGTGGAGGGGCCCGCGCACCGACGACGGTGATCAGTGTGCGTTGGTGGTAGTGAGCAGCGGAACGAGTCCACAGCGGCACCCGAGAAGGTGCTCGAGCGTGGCGGGCGTCGGGGCGTTGCGGGCGAACACTGCCCCCGATGCACCTGACGGAGCTGGAGGAGACGGTCTCCCAGCGCCACCACTGGCGAGACCCCATCGTCTTGTGCGGCGCGAAGGACGTACCCGAGCCCGACACCTACGACCCCGACGAGAACTGCCCGGGATGCCGGGACTGTCTACGCTACTGCTCGGAGTGCGTACACGAGGCAGCCCGCTATAGCGTCGAGACCGGATAACTCGACCACGCACCGCGCCGGTGACCCTGTGCCCAGGACAACGACCCCAGGACAACAACGGAGTACCGATCGGGTAGGGGCAATTTGCTCCAGTTATTGCCGGAGTGGGTTATGGAGTGGAGTGCCGGTGGGGTCGATGGCTCTCGGTGGAATGAATTCGGGTCGGCCGCGTCCGTCGATCCGGAGGTGCCAGTCTTGGCGGTGCACGATGGCATGGTGGTGCTCGCACAACAAGCACATATTGTGCAGTGTCGTCTCGCCCCCGTCGAGCCAACTCCGAATGTGGTGTGCCTCGCAATAGCGGGGTGGGCGAGTGCACCCGGGGAAACTACATCCTTGATCCCGCTGGCCCAATGCGTCACGGATGGCGGCGGTGGCCAGGCGCTGGTGTCGTCCGACATCCAGGGGCATGGAGTCCGAGTCGAGCACCATGGGGATCACGCCGCAATCACACGCCAGGCGGCGGGCTTCGGCGGCGGAGAGCTGTCCCCCGGTGTCCAGGGTCGCCGAGCCCAGGCCGTCGATCAGCTCCCGCAGTCCCATGGTGAGGACCAGCTG
>JBOHHD010000477.1:0-2028 GCA_050700515.1 Pseudonocardiaceae bacterium | reverse complement strand
GCGCAGGGCCCGATCCGACACCACACCACACAGATCAAGCCGCCCGACGTGCTTCAACACTTCCCGGGTCAGCTGATACAGCTCGGAGATCTGACGGCAGGCTTGCACCGAGCGGTCGTGCTCATACACCGCCCGTTCACTGTGGACAATCAGATCGGGCAGCACTCGCAGGGCTTCGCTGTATTTCGTCGGCGAGGTGAACCAGGCTCGCGCAGCGACGGCGATCTGCTCACCCAGCTCGTCCAACGTCGGAAGCTGGCTGAGATCAGCCAGCGAGCGGTAGGTGCACAGCGCCCGCTCCACCTCCGCCAGCCGAGGGTTGATCGGCCCTTCATGATTCTCGCTCGGCGCCTCGCCCAGCAGGGACGAGGTACGCACCCCCAACACCTTGGCCAACCTGCGCAGCACCGGCACCGACGGTGTCTTGCCCTCGGCCTCGATCATCTCCAGATAACGGACGGTGATACCGGCATGAGTGGCCAGAGAAGTGGTACCCATCCGCCGCTTGATGCGATACAGCCGGACGAGCGCGCCGGTCGGCATGTCGGGCACAGCTGCCACCTCCTCCGGGGATAGGCGCGTTGACGTGAAGGTACAGATATGCGGCACCTGGTCACACGGATGAACGGGGTGCGTTGTCGTCCCACTTGATGTCAGCTGAGCCCGCCGGGCGGACACGGAATCACGAGACCAGTTGGCGGTGTAGCTGCTCGATGTCTCGGGCTATCCGGTCGACCGTCGCGGCCGGTGATGCGTCTGTGTCGGCGCGCAGCCGGCTCAGAATCCAGCCGCGCACCAGCGTGGATGCGAGCAGCTCGAGCTGTTCGGCATGGCGGTTCAGTGCTTCGAACTCGTCCGGGTTGAGTCGGATCGAGAGCACCTTAGCTCGGGCCGGGCGGGTCACAGCCGCCGACAGTGGTTCGTCGCGACTGGCCTCGGCTTCTTCGCGGTACTGACGCAGCGCCGCTGGGTGACCTCAGTCATCGGATCGTCCTTCCACCCCGGCTCGGTCAACTCCCTATCAGCGACCACGGCGGTGGCCAACGCCGCAGCACGGGTCAGCCACTCGGTGTCCGCCACGAACGGCACGGTGGTCATCACGATGATCCCCCGTCCAAAAGCAGGTCAGCATGCACCTCAGCAATAGGGAGGGAGAATGTAGACCCATTGATCCACAGCAGAGGAGACTGCTGAGGTGAGCACAACGATCCGGGTCACCGAGACCACGCGCCGACGAGCGGCCGACCTTGCCGCCCAGACCGGCCGTCAGATGCAGGCCATCGTCGAGGAAGCGCTCATCGCGTACGAGCGGAGCCTGTTCTGGGATTCGTTCGAGGACGGGTACCGCAGGCTCGCCGAGGATCCGGAAGCCTGGCAGGCTCTCCAGGCCGAGCGCCGAGACGAGGAACCCGCGCTGCGCGACGGCATCGAGTGAGGCGGGAGGACAGCCCCTCGACACCCCGACGCGGCGAGATCTGGCTCGTCGACTTCGGCATCCCGGTCGGGCACGAGCAGGACTATCGGCGACCCGCCGTGGTTGTCTCGGCGGACCGGATGAACGCCAGCCGTGCCGGGCTGGTGGTCGTCATCCCGGTCACCAGAACCCAACGGGGATTGCCGTCACACGTCGAGCTCGATGACGAGGCCACGGGACTGCGCGAGATCAGCTACGGGAAATGTGAAAACGTCAAGTCCGTGTCGACCGAGCGCCTCGTCCACCGCATCGGCCAGGCACCCGCAGCAGTGCTACACCGGATCACCGTGATACTCACCATGCTGATCGGGAAATGAACCATGGTGGAGCCACCGACATTACCGACCGCTGAACCCGGTCGATCTGTGCGTCGGTGGTGCGATTGCCGTCCGGCAGGTCGGTCGTGTGGAGCGTGTCGTGGCCGGCATCGGCCAGGAACCGCGCGAGCCGGGCGGGCAGCTGCGCGTCGACGAGGAACTTCACGCGGCCCCGAGCGGGACTGTTCGGCGGCGGCCAGCGGCGAGCGCCCCGAACTCCAGGGCGGCGAGCAGGTC
>JBOHHD010000476.1:0-3871 GCA_050700515.1 Pseudonocardiaceae bacterium | reverse complement strand
GCTGCGGAAGTGAGCCCGGTTCCTCTCCGGACGGTTTGGAACCGGGTTTCGCGTCTCCGAATGTCGCTACCGGTACAAGATCGAGGCTATCGTCGCTCGCCAGATCCCGCCCCGACACACCAGGCGGAAGCGTCGGCTATCCACAACATCGGCTCACCAAGTGGATCTTTGTGCGCGTAGGTCAGGTTTGACTCCCACCCCATGGCCAGCAACGCATTACGAATGTCTCTGAGGAATCGGACTTCGCCACCCTCGTCGACCTATGTGATGGCCAACTCGATGACCCCGAGTTCAACGAGTTGCGGCGCCAGCATCCGCCAGCATTCCTACCGAGCGTCGGACCGATCCCTGCATGCCTTCCCGATAATCTCCTCCCGACAAGGGAGCACGATGACGACCACGATGCCGTAGCGACCGCACCAGCGGGTCTCGTCGGCGTCGCCCAACCCATCGGTCCTGCCACAGTGGACGTACATAACAAAAGTAATCCCTAACTCGCTTGCATCCTGGGCCGCCATTCGGTGACACTGGCGCCGCCAAGGCGGTAGCTGAGGAAGTGAACCCGGCTCTTCTCCGGACGGTGGGGGGCCGGGTTTGCGTCACATCCTTAGGCGGGAAGCCGTCTGTCTTCTTCACGGGTTTCCGGACCTCTCTTTTGTGACTAAGATCAGGATGATCGCCACGAGCATGAGCATGGCGAGCGCGATGATGACCTCGACCGAGGCGTCCTTGATGATGATCCCAAATGCCAGGAGCACGATGAGGCTGCAGATTCCCCTGGGCGGGATAGCCCGGATGGGCGCACGCCGACCGGCCGGCGGGAGGGTATCTTCCACTTGGTCGCTCTCTTTCCGAGGTGGCCTGTGGGCGTCGCCGCGCTGCTCTGGCTGGGCTCGTGGCGGCGCCCTTTAGTTTCGACGGCAGATCAGCGGGTGGTCCAGCATCTCTGACGTCGTTGTGGCTCACAGTGCCCGGCAGCAGCAGTCTTGCTCGCAGGCAGGCGCACCGCGTCTCCCCAACCTTCAATTGTGGCTATTGCCGGGCGGTAGGAGGCTAGCTCAGCGCAGCGAGTCAAGCAAACTTACGTCTTCAGGTTTCCTAGTGCTCCTCTTCTACCCAAGAAGATGCTAGCCTGCGGCAGCCGTGTTCGGTAACAGCCGCGCACAACACGGCAACGCAGCGTTGCGAGGCGCTCCGGGAGGGGTGGCCCAATTTGTTGATCATTGGAGCACTGATGAGCCTGAGTTACGACCACCTGCACGACGCGGTCACGGGAGGTGGCGTCGGTCTCCGCAGTCGGTTGGAGCTCGAACCCCTCGGCGGGCCGGGAGACAAGATTTTTCCGCCTACCTACGGGACGCCGGAGTCGGCGGAGACCCGGTACGCGGTCGAGGAGCGGATCCTGCCCGGAGCCGACGGGCTGACCACGGTCGTCAGCGTCGTGTTGCATTCTGTCGCGGGGCAGGCAAATCATCAGGAGGGTGCGTTGCTCGATGCCGTACGCTCCGGCAACCTTATTGCGCCGGTCACCTCGGTGGACTTCGCTGGCCGGGGTCTTTTTGGGATCGACCGCATCAGCGATTACGAGGCACCGCACCGCATTTTCGACGCACTGCTGCGGGACAGCTTCGACGGGGACGATCTGTTCCGGCACGGTCCGACTGGCCGGGCCATCACTGAGGCGACAGGCCGCAACGCTTCGGCGCTCTTGCGCCACAGCCCGCACACTCTGGTCTTCGGTGGCTGGGACTCCACGGGCCCGAAGGGGGGACGTGGCGCCAAGTACGAGCGCGCCCTGACCTCGGAGATCGTGGCCCACGGGATTCGCCGGGGAGTGAAGACGGCCTCCCGGATCGATCCGGTTGGTGTGGAGATCAAGGCAGGCCCAGTCTACGAATCTGCTGACGCCCTCGGCTGGACGCTGGATGAGCAGGATGCGGTCAAAGAGAAAGGCAAGGCCAAATTCTATGCCCGAGGCGGAGATCGCCCCGGTCGGCCTTCCTTGCTCAACCACGGCAATGTGACACCTTCCCTTGACTCCAAGGCCGGTGGCATCACGGCGTCGGAGATCGTCGGTACGACTGTGTTGTCGTTCATTCAGCTTCGTCGGCTGCGCTTCCCCACCACGGCGACGGGTGAACCCATTCCCGCCGACCAGCGGATATCGGCTGAGGGGGCGGCGCGTACCGCGCTTGCCGCGCTCGGCCTCGCGGCCACGGTGCTGGGCTACGAGCAAGGGTTCGACTTGCGGAGCCGGTGTGTCCTGGTACCACGAGGCAAGCTGACATTCGATCTCGTCGGACGAGCCGGTGCCGTCGAGACGATCGACATCGACGGGGTGCGGGCGCTTGAGCTGGTGGCCGAGGCCGCCGACCGGGCCGCGGGCCTGCAACTCGGCTGGCGCACCACCGAAACGCTGCTGCGACCGAGTGACCGGCTCGTCGAGTTGATCCGTCGCAGCCAGGATGTTGCGGCCACCGGACAGGGCGGCGACTGATGCTCACCATCGCGCTCGATCTGCTGACCGGGCGTTACGGGGCCACCGAATACAACGATCGGAACCGCGCCGAGTGGCCGCCGCACCCGGCCCGGTTGTTCTCTGCGCTGGTTGCGGCCTGGGCGGACACCGATCAACCGGATCCCGCTGAACGCGCCGCCCTGCTCTGGCTGGAGGGCTTGGAGGCACCTCAACTCGCGTGCAGCAGCCCCAGCGAGTTGGCGCGTCGCCGGGTGGTCACGGTGTATGTGCCGGTGAATGATCCCTCTGCGCTTCGGTCTTCCGCCGACCCCAAGGATGCGGCGCGCATTGTCGCGGCACAGGCGATGCGGCAGGCGCAACTCTCAGGAGACCGGAAAGCGCTGGAAAAGGTAACGAAAGCAATTCGCCAGGAGGAGAACGCTTACCGCGAGGCTGTTCGTAGGGTGGCGACGGCCACCGGTGCCGAATCGGCGAGCATGATCGAAGCGGCGCTGCAAGTATTGCCTGACAACCGCAACCGTCAGCCCCGGACTTTCCCGACAGTCACTCCGGCGCAGCCCACTATCTGGTTCGTCTGGCCGACGGCCGATCCCGACGACACCACCCGGGCAGTGCTGGACGGCCTGCTCGCGAGGGTGGCCCGAATCGGGCACTCCTCGACGCTCGTCTCGTGCCGTCTCACCGAGGTGTGCGAGCGACCGGTGACCCTGGTGCCGCGCGCGGATGGCGGGCTCGTGCTGCGCGTGCCGCGCGACGGCCTGCTCAATGGGCTGGAGCGCGAATACGCCCGGCACCAGGGCAGCCGAGAACGCCTGCTGCCTGCGGCCATGAGCACCTACGGACCGCCCGACGCACCCCGCTCGCCCGAGGCGGTGGGAGTGCATTCAGGCGACTGGATTGTGCTCGACCTGCCGACCTGGACCGACAACGGCGAACGACACCTCGCCGTGCAGCTGACCCGCTCGCTGGAGCTGGCCCGCGCTGTGCGCGATGCGCTCATCGAGCACCAGCTTCCCACCGCGGACGGCCTGATCAGCGGGAGATTCATGGATGGGCAGCACCGTCCGCACATCGCGATCGTGCCCCTCCCCGACGTCGGGCACCGCTGGGCCGACGGCACGGTGCGCGGCGTCGCCCTCGTCCTGCCGCGTGGCGAACCGCGCGAGCCCGTGGTGAGCGCGCTGGAGAGCTGGCGGGCCAATGGGCTGGGAGTGCGGCTGGGAAGCCGACTTGTGACGTTCGGTTCAGCGCGGGTCGTACCAGCGGAAGAGGGGTGGTCGGATTCCCCGATGCCGCTGCGCCGAACGACCTGGTGTCGCCCGGCGCGGCAGTGGATCTCCGTGACGCCGGTCGCGCTCGACCGGTTCGTCCGCGCGCTGCACCACCCGACGC